>JAZOAJ010000118.1:0-19064 GCA_045595385.1 Lachnospiraceae bacterium
GAGTACTATAACAAATTCAATGAGGATAAGCGCCTTGACTCAAGGCACGGGCGGGTAGAGTTCATCATAACGATGAAGTATATCCATGACTTCCTGAAACATGGGGATAAGGTCCTTGAGATCGGAGCAGGTACCGGACGCTATTCGATCACCCTGTTTGATGAAGGTTACGAGGTAACAGCTGTTGAGCCTGTACAGCATAATCTCGGAAGACTAAAACAGAAATGCCCTGAGATAAAAGCTTTTAAAGGAAATGCATTAAGACTGAAAAGGCTCCCGGATGATGAATTTGACATGACGCTTTTGTTTGGTCCCATGTACCATCTGATCGGTCATGAGGATAAACTGAAGGCTCTTCTTGAGGCAAAGCGTGTCACAAAGCCCGGCGGCATAATAATGGCAGCATACATCATGAATGAATACAGTGTGCTGACATATGCATTTAAAGAACAGCATGTCCTTGAATGCATAGCTGAAGGAAAACTTGATAAGGGATTCAAAACTGTCGCAGGCGGGGACGATCTTTATGACTATGTAAGGACAGAGGATATAGCCCTCTTGGCCGAAGAAGCAGGACTTGACAGGGTTAAGATCTTTTCACCTGACGGACCGGCAAACCACATGAGAATGTTCTTAAACCGTCTGAGTGAAGAGGAGTTTGAAAAGTTCATAGATTATCAGATGGCTGTATGCGAGCGGGCAGATCTGCTCGGCGCCAGCGCCCATACAGTTGACATACTAAGAAAATAAAAGGCTGTCGCGATAAGCTGATCGCTGGCAGCCGGCTTTTTTATACTGCAGCTGCTGTGCTTGATGTTATGGGGCGGTTTGCCCCATAATGGCAAGAACCTCATAAGTAAGAGCAGACAAAAGAGAAATCCGGCCATCAGGCCGGGTTTCCACTAATTACCAAAGGCTGCTGAACAGCCGCTTATTATTTATCAGACTGATCAATCCGGCACGTCTGAATTCTGAGCAGGCTCAATAACAAAAGTATTTGAAAATGCGCCCATCTTCATATGTACCTTTGCGCATTCAAGAGGATGTTCCGGTGACAGCTCAAATGTCATGTCAGTGCATCTTCTGTTCATGCCGGATGCTATATGGACATTATGCTTTCCGTAAGGAAGCCTTATCCAGCAGGTCTGCTTATTTCCGATATGTCCGTAAGGTTCACCGTCAATATAGATACCAAAGCCGACAGCCACTCCCATGGGGCTTCCCATGCGGTACAGTTTATAGTAGCCGCAGTTTTCATCCATGGGTTTTCCGCATTTGCTGCAGGCAGCCCCTTCCGCGGTGTCAAGTACAGTACCGCATGAGCATTTATACCTTATTGATTTTCCTGCAGGAACAATGGATGCGGATGCAGCAGCTGCCGGAGCGGCAGTGGCAGGCGCAGGAGCCGTATTCTCCACAGGACTGCCGCATTTAGGACAGAACCTCGCATCGTCGTCAATTTGGTTACCGCATTTTACACAAAACATTTTTCAACCTCCTATAGTCTTTATGTAACAGCGCCTTCTTTTGTGAGGCACCGGGTTAAGCATTTTCCACTGGGTGATCATCTTTGTATTGTTTTCAAGCTGAGGACCGGTCTCGGCATATTCTATTCCGTTTTTCATGCAGTTGTTCATGATGTGATCGATCACGACGGCATTCAGGCCGGTATTTTTAAGCTCCGGTTTTACAGCCATGAGCAGCAGGTCAACAGCAGTATTCTTTTTTAAGGCTTTGAGCACACCGATCCAGCCGGCAGGGAAGAGCCTGCCGTTGCTTTTCTTTATTGCAGCGGCTACAGACGGCGCAGCTACACCGAAGGCACAGAGGTTATCGTCCTTGTCCACGATCAGCGCACAGTAGTCCGGATTTATCAGCGGTATGAACTTGTCCGCATACTTTTCTATCTGTTCCCTGTTAAGCTCGACTACACCGTAAAGAGCGGCATATGCCTCATTTACCAGATTGAATACTTTCTTTATGTAAGGCTTGTACTGTCTGCGGTTTGTCAGAGCTACTTTATGATAAGTACCGTTACGCAGGGTTCTTTCAGCAACCCTGTGTATTGTAAGGTAGAACGGGTCTTCCGGCGAAGGTGCCATGAGCTTATATTCGATCCAGTCAACGTCCTTTTCATACCCCAGAGCTTTCAGATGGTCGTTGTAATAAGGGTGATTGTAATAAGTTATGAACATGCTCCGTATGTCGAATCCTTCAACAAGCATGCCTTCACGGTCCATGTCACAGAATCCCAGAGGTCCGTGCACCTGGGTGCAGCCCTTTTCTTTTGCCCATTCTTCAACCTTGGCGAAAAGTGCGGAAGAGACTTCCGGATCGTCGATAAAGTCAACCTGGGAAAAACGCATGCGGTTGGTTCCCCAGACTTCATTTGATTTTTTACTGTATATTGCGGCTATCCTTCCGACTATCTTATCATCGCGGTACGCCAGGAACGCCCTGGCTTCACAATACTGCATTGCAGGGTTCTTTTTTGGGTTCCAGTCTGCTAGGTCATCTCCATAGAAAGCCGGGATGAACTGTTCAACGTCTTTGTACATGACGTTAGGAACATCGACAAATTTCTTCAGCATGGAACGGCCTTTTACTTCTTTTATGATGATGTTTCCGTTCATATTACTTCCTCCGGTCACTCATCAGCATTTGAGATACTGTCAAGAACATTCAGTATATAGTCATAGGTTTTTTCGCAGCCGGTATCGTTGTAAATATCATGGCGGAGGCCATGGATAAGCTGTATGTCGATATTATCATAACCGTGCGAACGGAATTCAGAAGATATCTTTGTCATTTTGTGCTTATTGCCGGCACATGTGTCCCTTGATCCTGCCACGAACCTGATCGGTACATGCATGTTCTTTAAGATCCAGCTTCCCCTTTTATAGGTGTTTTCAAGAAGATCGATATAAGTCTGGTATCCGTTCAGTGTATAAATGAAACCGCATCTGGGGTCATCATCGAATGCCTTCCATACTTTGGGATCGGATGAAAGCCATGCGCTGGAAGAGCCTTCCCTTGTAAACTGATTTGTGTAAATGCCGTAGATGGAAGAGTAGAGAGTATGAGATCTGTAGTACTCACCCTTAGATGCGGTCTTGAAACGCAGATTGAGCTTATCGGCATAGCGGCCCCGCTCACTCGGCATCCCGCTTAATATAAGTCCGTTCAGGAAATAGTCATATTTTTTAAAATATGCCGCAGCCACGATCGCACCCATTCCATGACCTATCAGCACATAAGGCACATTAGGGCACCGTTCAGTGATGACCCGGGTAAGATCATGGATATCACCGACAAGTTTGGCGGCTCCGTTATCACCTATGTAACCGAGATCCGCTTCACGGCTGACATTCACCCCGTGTCCTCTCAGATCGCCCATTATAACAGCATATCCGTTGGACGCAAGATGCTCCGCAAATTCAGTGTACCGGCCCTGATGTTCACCCATTCCGTGTATGAACTGAACAGCACCGATCACAGGCTGCAGTTTGTGGGGAAGATATAGTTTCGCGTATTCCGGAAGACTAAGCATGATGATCACTCCGTTAAGTTAAAATATTCCTAAATTATTCAGTATGGTTTTAGGGACCATTATATTTCCCCGCCCGGTACCGATCGAGATCGCAGGCTTTGACTTTCCGTGAAAGTCTGAACCACCCGTGATCTTAAGACCTTCCTCAAGCGCAAGAGATGTAAATTTATCCTGATCGCCGGGACCGTTATCCGAGTGGATCGCCTCAACGCATTTGATCCCGTATCTTCTTGCTGACCTGAACAGCTTACGGTACTGTTCTATGGTCATTTTATACTGTACAGGATGCGCGATCGAACATATTCCGCCGGCAAAAGTAATGAGTTTACTGACATCTTCAAGGGGCATCCTGAATCTGGGAACATAACATGAATGCTCGGAGTAAGAGGAAAGATACAACAGGAAGGCTTCATCGATATTCCTGACATATCCCTTGGCTACCATCATCCTGCCCATGTCACCTCTGGTGACCGTAGTGTTGGATGCCTTTTGCCTTAATTCCTCCATGGTGATGTCAAACCCCTGCTTCTGAAGCAGAGCACACATCTTTTCGTTTCTCTCAGTACGTATTTCTTCTACTTGTTTTAGTGTTTTCAGAAGAAAACTGTTGTGATGATCGATATTTAGCCCAAGTACATGTATTTCCCTGTTATCATAAACAGATGATATCTCAACTCCGGGAATGACCTTGAGCGGCCTTCCTGCAGCCGCGCCAATGGCTTCATTGACCCCGTTTATAGTATCATGGTCAGTTATTGCAATGGCGTAAAGCCCCTTCTCAAGAGCCGTTTCAACGACTTCAGAGGGGGTATATGTACCGTCGGATGCTGTTGTATGTATATGAAGGTCGATAAAATCCATCAATCCTCGGAAGCCTCATTTGCGGCTATCTCTTCTTCAGATACAGTATATACTGTACGTTTTCTTGCTGATGCATCAGCTGCGAGGTATTCATCATAAGTTGTCATCTTGTCGATGAGCTGTCCGTCGACGATCTCCATGATGCGGTTGGCAGTCGTCTGCACAAACTGGTGGTCGTGACATGCGAAGAGAGCAACTCCCGGGAATTTTATGAGTCCGTTGTTGAGCGCGGTGATCGATTCCATGTCCAGATGGTTTGTGGGCTCATCCAGGATGAGGACATTGGCTCCCGATATCATCATTTTTGAGAGGAGGCATCTTACACGCTCACCACCGGAAAGTACACGCAGCTTCTTAACTCCGTCTTCACCGGCAAAGAGCATCCTTCCAAGGAAACCTCTGACATAAGTGGCATCCTTGATCTGGGAATAGCTGGTCAGCCATTCCGCTATGGTCTCATCCGAGTCAAATTCCTTTGTATAATCCCTGGGGAAATATGCCTGGGATGTGGTAACTCCCCATTTGTAAGTTCCGCTGTCAGGTGTGTCAAGACCCATGAGGATGTTGAAAAGAGTAGTCTTTGCCAGTTCATTGCTGCCGACGAAAGCAACCTTGTCATCGTGGCCAAGGGTAAAAGTGATATTGTCGAGCACTTTGACACCGTCAATGGTCTTAGTGAGCCCTTCGACCTGCAGGACTTCATTTCCGATCGAACGGTCCGGCCTGAAATCAATGAATGGATATTTACGGCTTGAGGGCCTGATCTCTTCAAGCTCGATCTTTTCAAGGGCTCTCTTCCTTGAAGTAGCCTGTTTCGCCTTTGAAGCATTTGCGGAGAATTTCTGTATGAATTCCTGGAGTTCCTTGATCTTTTCTTCTTTCTTTTTGTTAGCTTCCTTCATCTGCTTGATGATGAGTGCGCTTGATTCAACCCAGAAGTCATAGTTTCCTGCATAGAGCTGTATCTTGCCGTAGTCGATGTCGGCGATCTGGGTGCAGACCTTGTTGAGGAAATACCTGTCATGGGATACAACGATGACAGTATTTTCAAAGTTGATCAGGAATTCCTCCAGCCACTGGATGGCATCGAGGTCCAGATGGTTAGTAGGCTCGTCCAGCAGCAGGATGTCAGGGTTTCCGAACAGGGCTCTGGCGAGCAGGACCTTGACTTTTAACGGACCCGGGAGATCCTTCATGAGGGAATAGTGGTATTCGGTATCAACTCCGAGGCCGTGCAGCAGAGAAGCCGCATCGCTTTCAGCTTCCCAGCCGTTCATCTCGGCAAATTCCATTTCAAGCTCGCTCGCCCTGACTCCGTCTTCTTCAGAAAAGTCTTCCTTGGCATACAGGGCGTCTTTTTCCTGCATGATCTCATAAAGTCTTGCGTTTCCCTGGATCACGGTATCAAGCACGACCTGATCGTCATATTTGAAGTGGTCCTGCTCAAGGAAAGAGATACGCTGTCCTTTTGATACGGTCACGTCTCCCTTGGAAGGCTCAAGCTGTCCGGTGAGTATACGCAGGAAGGTTGACTTTCCCGCACCGTTCGCACCTATGAGGCCGTAGCATTCACCCTCAACGAATTTAATGTTAACGTCTTCAAAAAGAGCTTTCTTTCCTACACGCAGAGTTACATTGTTAGCACTGATCATTGTTCAATTCCTTTTTTATCAAATCAAGTATTTTATATGTTGAATCCTTCGTTGCCCCGGACAGGAATGAATCCACTCCGTCGGGTCCTATGAATCCCTTTTCAAAATCGGTCAGCCTGTCCCTGAAACCAAGTTCGAAGAAACAGTGGGACATGCCTTCGGCTTCAATGCACCGGACGCTTACTCCGGCAGCTGCAAGGTTTTCGGCAAACTTTATCCCTTCGTGCCTGAGGGCGTCTTTTTCGGCAGTTACCACAAGCGTTGAAGGAAAGCCTTTCAGGTCTTCCGCACCGGCAAATACCGGAGAAGCCAGAGGGTCAGAGCTTTCTTCGGGAAGAACGTGCTGTTCGTTCATGACATATGCTGCCGGTCCGCCGTAGTGTTCAGGACCCTTAAGTGCCGGCTCAGTCGAGACATCGAGAAGGGGATAGAGCAGGACAAGATCCTTAAATACCATCCTGTTTTCCCTGACTGCCCTGATGCAGGCTGCTGCAGCCATGTTTCCGCCGGCTGACGGTCCGAAGAGTGTGATGCGGTCTCTGTCAAAAACGAACAATCGGCTGTTTTCATACAGATACAAAGCGCATTCATAAGCATCATCCAGTGACGCCTGCCATTTGTATTTCGGAGCCATGCGGTAGCCGACAGAGACGATGTTCATGCCGAGAGTGTCAGCCATCACGGTCCACATGGGATCGTTGAGGGCGCATCCGCCAAACAGCCAGCCTCCGCTGTGATAAGCGATCATCAAAGGAGCATCGGCTTCCTTTGCCCTGTAAAAAACGATCTCTATGTCACGGCCGTCAAGCGGGATCCTCATCCTTTCGCCCGTTACCCCGACCATCCGGTTGACGGAAAGGGTTGCGCTTGCCTGGCGCAGAAGTCCGGGCCGCGCATCATCTATTGCTTTACGAAGGATCTCATTCATAACTGATATATTTTATCATCTGTGACCGATATAGTCAAAGATTGCTGTCTTTTACTGCTTTTTTGGTGAAAACCGTCAATGATTGTGCTATCATCCTATGCATGAAGAAGATCATTTTAGCGTCCGGCTCACCGAGACGCAGGGAACTCATGGCGCAGGCCGGCCTGGATTTCGAAGTCATAACTTCAGACTGTGATGAGCATACAGATGCATGTACTCCGGAGGAGACAGCATCAGCGCTTTCCAAACTTAAATGCATGAGCGTTGCGGAAGGGATCATGGACGGGAGCATGCATCCTTCAGATGAAAGTCTTGAAGGATACATGGTCATTGGGGCGGATACGGTTGTTGCACTTGACGGCTGCATTATGGGAAAACCTGTAAATGAAGAAGACGCATACAGGATGCTCTGCATGTTATCCGGGCGTGTCCATACTGTTCATACCGGTGTGACTGTTTTTGATACCGCATCCGGCAGATGCTTTACTTTTGCTGAGCATACCGATGTGGAGATGTATGAACTGGACGAGAATGAGATCAGGGATTACATAAGCACAGGCGAGCCGATGGACAAAGCCGGTTCCTATGGGATACAGGGCAAAGGCGGGATGTTTGTCAAAAGGATAAACGGCGATTACTTCAATGTTGTAGGCCTCCCGATCGCGCGTCTCTTAAGGGAACTTAAAAAATATCTGTAAAAACGGAGTGAATAATGGAAACTAATTACATCTACTACAGGGTATGGGCTGAGGTAGACCTTGATGCCGTACGTGAAAATGTCCTTAACATCAAAAAGGGCCTTAAAGAAGGCACAAAAACGTGTGCTGTCATTAAAACGGACGGATACGGCCATGGTGCGGTGCCGATCGCCAAGAAACTCAAAAATGATGTCGACTTTTTCGCAGTAGCGACATTTGACGAAGCCACAAACCTCAGGAACCATGACATAGAGCATCCGATAATATGCCTGGGGTACATCCATACCCACAACACCATGTATGCCATCAGGAGCAGGATCAGGATGACGGTTTTTGATCTTGAGATGGCTCAGCAGATAGACGAGTTTGCCAGAGACATGGACGGGATCGCCAAAGTGCACATCAAGATCGACACAGGCATGAGCAGGATCGGATTTGCACCCACAGAGGAAAGCCTGGATGTGATAGAGAAGATATATTCAATGAAAAACATTGAGGTGGAGGGTATCTTCACTCATTTCTTCGCATCTGACAGTGATGACCTCACAAGCGCATATGAACAGTTCGAAAAATTCAAATGGGTGTGCGACTCACTGGAAAAGAGGGGAGTGCACATCCCTGTAAAGCACTGCTCAAACAGCGCGGCAGCCACTCTGATGCCGGAGGCAAACATGGACATGGTCCGTCTGGGCATATCGATATACGGTCTTTATCCGTCAGAGCATGTACATCAGATCACACTTAAACCCGCGCTTTCACTCCACAGCCATGTAGTCATGGTCAAGACTATAGAAAAAGGCATCTCTGTAAGCTACGGGGCCACATTCGTGGCAGAGAGAGATACAAAAGTCGCAACTATCCCTGTAGGATACGGCGACGGTTATTTCAGGAGCCTGTCAAATAAAGGCTATGTGCTGATAAACGGGAAGAAGGCGCCGATAATCGGCAGAGTCTGCATGGACCAGTTCATGGTGGATGTTACAGACATTCCGGATGTCGGACGCGATACCAGAGTGACGCTCATAGGAAAAGACGGGGATGCTGAGATCACAATGGAGGAGATCTCTGAACTCGCAGGGTCTTTCAACTATGAATTTGCATGCGATATCGGAAAACGGGTCCCGAGGATATACTATTCAGACGGCGAGGAAGTCTGCGACAAGGATTATTTCTATGACAGATACCAGCCTATCAATAAGAACAGATATAAGATCCATGCGTACTGATAAACGTTTCCTTGTATTACAGTTTTAAATTTCGGTTAAGATTGTTAAATATCATCCCATGCTGTGGCAGCAGTATTAAAGCCGTGATATATTTTCACTGAGCCGGCAAAACGCCTTGACATTCATGGCGGATTATATTAATATTATAAAAACCGAACATAAGTTCGCTTTTTGAAAAAGGAGATCGAAATGGACAGAAGTGAAAAACAGAAAGCGCTTGACGCTGCCATCAGCAAGATAGAGAAAGATTACGGCAAGGGATCTGTCATGAAACTGGGTGACAAGACCGCAATGGAAGTTGATACCGTATCAACAGGTTCCATCAGTCTTGACAAAGCACTCGGTGTCGGCGGCATACCCAAGGGAAGGATCATTGAGATCTACGGCCCTGAGGCCAGCGGCAAGACAACACTTGCTCTCCACATTGTTGCTGAAGTTCAGAAAGCAGGAGGAATTGCCGGATTCATCGACGCGGAGCATGCACTCGATCCCAAGTATGCCCACGACATCGGCGTTGATGTTGATAATCTCTATATTTCCCAGCCGGATTACGGCGAGCAGGGTCTGGAGATAGCCGAGACAATGGTCAGGTCGGGAGCGATCGACATCATTATCGTTGACTCGGTTGCGGCACTCGTTCCGAAGCATGAGATAGACGGTGACATGGGCGAAGCCACTGTAGGTGCCCAGGCACGTCTCATGTCCCAGGCATTAAGAAAACTCACAGCGATCACATCCAAGACCAACTGCACGATCATTTTCATCAACCAGCTGCGTGAGAAGATAGGCGTATTCTACGGCCCTTCCGAAACTACAACAGGCGGCCGTGCGCTTAAGTTCTACGCTTCGATAAGGATCGACATCCGCAGGATCGAATCCCTTAAACAGGGCGGTGAGGTCATAGGAAACAGAGTCCGCGCAAAGGTAGTTAAGAACAAAGTAGCTCCTCCTTTCCGTGAGGCGGAATTTGATATCATCTTTGGCGAGGGCATCTCGGCAGTAGGCGACATCCTCGATGCAGCTGTTGACCTTAACATCATCAATAAGAGCGGAGCATGGTATTCCTATGAAGGTGAGAAGATCGGACAGGGAAGAGAGAATACCAAGGCATATCTCAAAGCCAATCCTGAATTCTATGAGAGGATCAGGGCTATCGTCAGAGGCAAGATGGGTTTTGACGGCGTAGAGATCCCGGATCCTTCCAAGGAAGTCATCGAGGAGATGCCTGACAGTGAACTTTCAGGCATTACCATGGCTGAACTCAATCCGGATGATCTTGATATCGACTGATCAGACCATAGTTTAAAGACCGGCTCTGTCTGTTATCAGACAGGGCCGTTTTTATTGCATTTTCTTTATGCATGATCAACAAAATAATCCTTGTTAAATAGCGTTCCATCAAGTAAAATGATAAAAGGCAATAAATTTGGAGGTATCCTATTATGAATGTTTACAAGACTGAAAATGTAAGAAACGTTGTTCTTCTGGGCCATGGCGGAGCCGGAAAGACATCGCTTGTCGAAGCAATGGCTTTCACAACAGGTCTCATTACCAGAATGGGCAATATCGCTGACGGCAACACCATCAGTGACTTTGATAAAGAAGAGATCAAAAGAAAGTTTTCAATCAATTCAAATATAATCCCGATAGAGTTTAACGGAATAAAGATCAATATTCTTGACACCCCCGGATACTTTGATTTCATTGGTGCTCAGGAAGAATGTCTTGGCGTAGCTGACGCTGCAGTTATCGTTGTTGATGCCAAGTCCGGTATCCAGGTCGGAACACACAGGGCATGGGATTTCTGCGAGAAGTTCTCACTTCCCCGTATATTCTACGTATCCGGAATGGACAACACAGATATTGATTACATGCAGGTTGTTAACAACCTTAAGGATACTTTCGGCAAGAAGGTATGTCCTTTCCATTTCCCTATCCTTGAAGGCGGCGCCCTGAAAGGTTATGTCAATGTCGTTCGTATGGCCGGCAGACTTTACAATCCAGACGGATCATACAATGTATGCGATGTACCTTCAGAAAGCGAAGACAATATAAGTGAAGCGCGTGACATGATCATGGAGGCTGTTGCAGAGACATCTGAAGAGCTCATGGACAAGTACTTTGGCGGTGAGGAGTTCACCTTCGAAGAGATCATGGCTGCTCTTAAGAACTCAGTTACAGACGGAAGCATCGTTCCTGTACAGCTCGGAGCTTCAATTAAGAACTATGGCGCAAAGATGGTCCTCGAGAGCATCGAGCGTTACTTCCCGTCACCGGACAAGAGCCCGGTCAAGAAGTACGGCAAACAGCTTAATACTGACGAGACATTCATCTGCGAGTGCTCAGCTGACAAGCCGCTTGCTGCATATGTTTTCAAGACCATTATGGATCCGTTCATCGGTAAGTATTCACTTGTCAAGGTATTCTCAGGCAAGCTGACAAATGATGATACAGTTTACAATGCAGAGACCGGCGAATCAGAGAAGATCTCCAAACTCTATATCATGAGAGGAAAGAACTTCGAAGAGATCAAAGAGATCCAGCCCGGCGATATCGGTGCCATTGCCAAGCTTTCACTTGCCAAGACACGTGATACACTTTGCAGAAAGGATACTCCGATCGTACTTACAAGATTCAAGATGGCTACTCCGTACACATACATGAAGTACTCAGCAGCCAACAAGGGCGATGAAGACAAGATCGCACAGGGTCTTGCAAAACTCTGCGCTGAGGATCTTACACTCAAGCTTGTTGCTGATGAAGAGAACAGGCAGTCTCTCATCTACGGTATTGGCGACCAGCATCTCGATGTTGTCGTATCCAAGCTTAAAGAGAAGTATAAAGTAGATGTAGTCCTTGAAAAGCCTGCATTCCCGTTCCGTGAGACCATCAAGAAGAGGGCTGAGGTTGAAGGAAAGCATAAGAAGCAGAGCGGCGGCCATGGACAGTACGGCCACGTTAAGATGATCTTCGAAGCTTCAGGCGACCTTGAGACTCCTTACATCTTCGAGGAGAAGATCTTCGGCGGATCAGTTCCTAAGAACTACTTCCCTGCAGTTGAGAAAGGTATCCAGGAGTGCGTTCTTGCAGGTCCTCTTGCAAATTACCCGGTTGTCGGCGTTAAGGCTACTCTTATCGATGGTTCTTACCATCCGGTCGACTCCTCGGAAATGGCATTCAAGATGGCTACAAAGATCGCCTTCAAGAAAGGCTTCATGGAGGCTTCTCCTGTACTGCTTGAGCCCATCGTATCACTTAAAGTAACTGTCCCTGACAAGTTCACAGGTGATGTCATGGGTGACCTTAACAAGAAGAGAGGCCGTGTCCTTGGAATGAACCCTACAGACAACGGCAAGACCTGCATCGAGGCTGATATCCCGATGTCCGAGCTTTTCGGATACGCTACACAGCTCCGTTCAATGACAGGCGGATTTGGTGAGTTTGCTTATGAGTTCGCACGTTATGAGCAGGCACCTGCTGAGGTTCAGGAGAAAGAGATCGCAGCACGTCATACTGAAGACGAAGAGTGATCACACTTCTTTAATGCATGACATACCGCGCATAACCAAGTTGTTATGCGCGGTATTTTTTAGTATAATGCCCCCATGAAATATGATGTATTGATCATTGGTGGCGGAGCATCAGGCCTTTGCTGCGCTGTCATGAGTAAAAAAACCGATAATTCTGTTCTCATCATCGAGAAGGGCGACAGGGTGGGCAAGAAGATCCTGTCTACCGGCAATGGCAGATGTAATCTTACTAATGCATACTGCATGCCTGATCTGCTCGATAATAATCCCGAAGGGATCCATCCGTTTTTTTCATCCGGAGACATCTCATTTGCAGATTCCGTCATCGGACGCTTCAACGCGCAGGATACCATAACTTTTTTCGAGAGCCTGGGCGTCCTGACAGAAAATAAGGAAGGGTATATATATCCGCGAAGCGAACAGGCTTCGACAATACTTAACGCGCTCCGCCTGGCATGTGAAAGGAAAGGCGTTGACATCGTGACCGGTGTCAGCGTTGATTCCATAAAGAAAATATCTGACCAGGACGGATACCGTTTCCTTGTAAACGGAAAATACAGATGCAGAAAATGTGTTATATCTGCCGGAGGAATGGCCGCACCGAAAACAGGATCTGACGGCAGCATGTTCAATGTCACTAAGGATATGGGGCATACAGTGGTAAAGCCCATACCGGCTTTATGCGGAATAAACTGCGCAGGATCTGTTTTCAAAGAACTTCAGGGAGTAAGGAATAATTCGGTGATAACGCTGATGCAGCCGGACGGAAGGATGATCATCAGAACAGCAGGAAATCTGCAGTTTACCAGGACCGGTATCTCAGGCATACCGGTATTCCAGCTCTCATCTGAAGCTGGAAAACTGCTTGACCTGGGGACTGATCTTACCATCAGCATAGACCTGCTCCCTGAGATCGGGGAAGACAGATTAGCAGAAATGATCGATTCTTATTGCGCGAAAATGAAGGAGGATGTACTTCCTCCGGTCTTAAACAATAAACTGTTAAATGTCTGCAGGAAAGCCGTGGACAATAAAGTCCTCAGAAAGGGCATTACATTTGGACAGGCAGCTTCAGCAGTCATAAAAAGATTTAAAGTGACACCTGTGTCGCTATTCTCGTTTGATGAAGCACAGACAACTGCCGGCGGCGTTTCCACTGCTGAGATCAATGTTGATACCATGGAGTCAAAGATCATCCCCGGTCTGTATTTTACCGGTGAGATCATTGACGTTAACGGCATATGCGGAGGCTACAATCTGCAGTGGGCATGGGCAACGGCAAACTTAGTTTCTAAGGCGTTATGATCAGGATATCCGGTATAAAACTGCATATAGATCATGACATGGCTGATCTTGAATCAGCCGTTTTAAAGAAACTCAGGATAAGAAGACCGGAACTGGGAACTGTCAACATCATCAGAAGATCTCTTGACGCACGGCACAAGGACAATATCAGATACGTCTATACAGTTGAGATATCGGCAGGCAGGGAAGGGGCTATCCTGTCAAGGTTCGCAAATGATCCTGATGTACAGCCGGCTTCTAATGCAGACTATGTCCCTCCTGAAAACGGCAGCATGCCGATGGAACAAAGGCCATGCATCATAGGTGCCGGTCCGGCCGGCCTGTTCTGCGCTTATTTCCTTGCTGAATATGGTTTCAGGCCGATACTGATCGAACAGGGCGAGCCTGTTGATGACAGGAAGAAGACTGTTGATGCTTTTCTTGAAGAAAGAGCACCTCTTGATCCTTTATCCAACATACAGTTTGGTGAAGGAGGCGCCGGAGCTTTCTCTGACGGGAAACTCATGAGTGCCGTAAAGGACATCAGCGGGCGGAAGACTGAAGTGCTTAAGATATTCGCAAAACACGGCGCGCCGGAGGAAATAGTATATTCCGCGAAACCGCATGTGGGAACTGATGTTATATGCAGGGTCGTTAAGAGCATGCGGGAACATGTGACCGCTAAAGGCGGGACTGTAATGTTCCGGACTAAATTCACAGGATTTGCATGTGAGAACGGCAAAGTATCTTCGATCACAGTATCAAAGGACGGGCAGGATTCACAGATCCCATGCAGCACGCTTGTATTGGCTATTGGCCATTCTTCAAGGGATACCATGAAAATGCTGTATGACAGCGGCATGGACATGGAGGCAAAACCGTTTGCTGTCGGAGTAAGGGTGCAGCATCTTCAGGAGAATATAAACGAGGCGCAATATGGAGACGGCTACCAGGAACTCTATGGGGATCTGCTGCCTGCAGCCGATTACAAACTTACAACAAAAACCAAAGACGGCAGGGCGGTATATTCCTTCTGCATGTGCCCCGGCGGATATGTGATCAACTCTTCATCTGAAACGGGCATGCTCTGTGTTAACGGCATGAGCTATTCAGGCAGGAAGGGTGAAAATGCCAATTCAGCCATAATAGTGAGCGTCTCACCGGGAGACGTTGGCGCTGCGGATCATCCGCTCGCAGGTATCGAATTCCAGAGGAATATTGAAAAGAAAGCCTATATGGCCGGAAACGGGTGCATTCCCACACAGAGGCTTGAGGATTTTGCAAAAGGGGTTAAAAGCCCGGAATTCGGCAAAATACTGCCTCAGATGAAAGGATATGCAGTTCCGGCGGATATCAATGATATACTGCCCGGATTTATCTGCGAAGACATTAAGGAAGCCATGGGCATTTTCGGAAAGACGATCAGGGGATTTGATGACCCTGATACCTTGATCTCAGCCCCGGAGACAAGAACATCTTCACCTGTCAGGATACTTCGGGATGACAGCTTCCAGAGCACTGCTGTTAAAGGTATTTACCCATGTGGTGAAGGCGCAGGATATGCGGGCGGTATAACGAGCAGCGCCATTGACGGCATCAAAGTATTTGAGGAAATATATAAGACTTACAGACCATATTAGCAAAACAAAAGGAATTGTGTTATCATAATCGCCATGAGTACAAGAGAAGAATTAAAGAACAAGAAAAGAATTGTTATCAAGATCGGTTCCTCATCCCTGTTCCACATGGAAACAGGAAAGCTGAACCTGCTGAAGATCGACAGGCTCGCCAGGATACTGACAGATCTGAATAATGCGGGCAGGGAAGTCATCCTTGTGTCTTCAGGCGCGCAGGCTACAGCCAAGAGCACGCTGGGGATCACCTATGGCAAAGACGACATTCCCCTCAGACAGGCATGTGCGAGCATAGGGCAGGCGCAGCTGATAACAATCTATCAGAAGCTGTTTGCAGAGTATGGCAAGACGGTGGCGCAGGTTTTGTTAACCCGTTATACGATTCATTCGCAGCTCACAAGGACTAATGCAGCCAATACTTTTAACGAACTCTTAAAGCTTGGCGCCATTCCGATCGTTAATGAAAACGATACTGTTACAACAGAAGAGATAGAATTTGGAGATAACGACTGCCTTTCAGCGCTTGTTGCGGTCCTGACCGATGCCGATCTCCTGATAATCCTTTCAGACATAGACGGACTGTATGATGATAATCCCAAGACAGATCCGGATGCCAAGCTGATCAGTGATGTATATGAACTTGACGATCACATAATGGCCATGGGAAAAGGCGCCGGATCAGATTTTGGAACAGGCGGGATGGCATCAAAACTGGAAGCAGCAAGGATAGCCGAAAGTGCGGGCCTTGACATGGTCATCATCAATGGTGACGATCTGCTCAACATCCCCCGCGTGATTGACGGTGAGGAGATCGGAACGTTTTTCCATGCCGCACAGGGCAATACCTTCAGATTTTCAGAATTTGACATAAAGGACTGATCATTTATAAGCGATGAACATCAGGCTCATAAAGACCAAAAAGAATATCATCAATGTCTATCCGGTCGGAGACAGGATCATGGAACTTTCATCCAAAAAGGTCGGCGATTCTGTCTTTTATGGACTGAGCCTGTTTGACCCGGCTAAGAATACCATATCAGAGATCGTATCAAACATACATGAAGACCGCTGGATACCGGTTCAGAACTGTATCTGGGAATCCCGGGACCATTATTATGCCGTCTTCAACGAGAAATCGGGTTACGGCCTGATAACCGTTTATAAATACTGCACTGCAGATGGGTCGGTCAAGACATTTTATGCGGTTCCGGACAGATTCCCGCTGCTTTCGGAAGATAAACAGGTCAGGATCTTTGTCATCACCGAAGATCAGATCATCATACAGACTGAACATAAAAGCGATAAAAAAAATGAAAAGCTGATGGGGAACATAGAGTTCTTCCAGGTCCTCTGCAATGTGGCCAGCGGCGAGCGGACTGAAGTAAAAGATCTGAACCTGATCAATAACGGTATCAATACTATCATACCGGTCTCTTCGACTGACATAATGCTGAAGACCGGTTTTTCGCATCTGGAAGACCCCAGGATAGAGCAGGATTCAGAATCAGAGGCTCTGATCGAAAGCGTTTATTACGGAAGTCTTTCCATGTTCATTTCTTCTTTCAGGGATAAGACCACCATAGGCTACAAACTGCTTGGAACAGCTTATTTTAATAAAGGTATCGTATCTCCCGGGGCTAAGGATGATTATATCTATTTCACAGTGATCGATCCCGGAGATAAGTCTTCGGAAACTTATTTTTATGATCATGTAAATGATGAGACTTTCAGATGCCTGCAGGAAGATGTTGACAAAGACAACCTGTCAAGGGCATATGTGATCGGAAATAAGCCGTACATGCGCAGCAGCAGTCCGGAGCTGAACGTGTTCTTCAATGTAAGGACAGGAGAAAATGAAGGCCTTTTCTATGATGAACAGTTTGCTGCGGTAGTCGGTAAACTGCTTGTATTCACTTCGGTAAAACATAACAGACGCAGCACAAGATTATATCTGGTACAGGGCAGCCGGCATGTTCTTGAAGAACATGGAAAATATCTTAGTGGCTGCTGCATAAATGATGACCATTTCATATACATTTTCAAGAGATGAAGCCTGCCGTATTTAAGATACTTTATTATTTTCTTTCATTTACCTGGGGGATATTGTCAAATATTGCAGGTGCGGTCATCGCTCTGGTAATGATCCTGACAGGACACCGTCCGAAACGGTTCTGCGGGAGCATTTATTTTGAACTTGGTAAAAGGTATTTTGGAGGGTTCTCATACGGCATTTTCTTTTTCAAGGACAAAAGCAGGAATCTGCGGCTCCTTTGCCACGAATACGGTCATTCGCTCCAGAACTGCGTATTAGGCCCGTTCATGCTGTTGCTGGTAAATCTCCCCTCTACCGTAAGATACTGGTACAGGCGAAATGCGGACAGGCGCGGAAAACAGTTGAAAAGAGAGTATGATGACATCTGGTTTGAAGGCCAGGCAACAAGGCTCGGAAGAGCAGCATATGAAATGTATTACAAAAAACCTGCGCAGTGAAGCGCAGGCTTTTTTATGTCAGTAGTTATTTTCAGGCCGGTATTCCTCAAATATGACAGCGTCATTTTCTTCCTGGTCGATGTCCGGTTCAACGGAGACCCAAGCTACCAGCATTGCCTTTCCTCTTTTGCGGCAGTATCTGAGCACATGCTTTGGCCTTTTGAACGCGTTTTTATAGGCAATGAAATTAGGTTTGTTAAAGAATGTCAGATAGCAGTGGGCAAATATCCATGCGGGAACGCGGTTCATTAGAGTCTTGTTTTCTTTATATCCGGTTGCCAGCTGACCCCTGACAACATCAGGGGCATTTTTAAGGAACCAGCGCACTATGAAAGGGTTAAACGACTCAATGCAGAATGTGCCTTTATACGTGCGGAGCAGTTCAAGGGTCTTAATGCAAAGATCCTTATAATCCAGAACCGCTTTGAGTTCGCACAGGATGACTATGTCTTTGCCTTTCTCAAGCACACGCAGAACATCTTCAAGGCGGGGTATGGTCTCATCGGTTCCCGCCAGCTTCAGTTCTTTTATCTCATCCCAGGTCTTATCGATGACTCTTCCTTCGCATCCGCACATCCTTTTAAGGAACTCATCATGAAAAACGACAACAGTGCCGTCTTTTGTGAGCCTGACGTCAAATTCGGTGGCATAGCCGGCTTTTGCAGCGGCATCAAAAGCAGCCAGGGAATTTTCGGGGATCCCGGCTTTTATGTCATGCAGTCCTCTGTGGGCAAAATTGAGATGCCAGAAAGGAGTATTGTTCCAGTTTATCTTAACCTTTTTCATGATCTACTCAGTATCTCCGGTCAATCCTGATACTGCTTCAGGCAGCTCGGAAAAATCGCGGATCACTGCATCCGGAGCACTGTCTGTTCCATAGCCATAGGCAGCATGTATGAAAAGAGTTCCGGCGGCACGCGCAGAGTCACCATCCTTCCCGGTATCTCCGATATAGATGCCTTTATTAAAACCGTTTCTCTTCATTACCAGGCGTATGTTATCGGACTTGGGAAGAGAAGTGCGGCCCCATTCCTCATAATCGCAAAAATGATCAGACATTTTCATGGACTGAAGGAAGGCAGGGATGTAACCTTTCTGACAGTTGCTGACCACAGCCATTTTGTAGCCCGCATCCTTAAGCTCATCAAGCGTCTCCCTGACTCCGTTCATTAGAGTCGCGCCGTGGATGCTCAGGTATTCATTTTCATAGT
>JAZOAJ010000119.1:0-3226 GCA_045595385.1 Lachnospiraceae bacterium
TATACTTTTCCACATCCATAAGGCCAAAGTGTTCCCATATATAGATTTCACCCGTTGAGGGGTCCATTATCATGAAATCCGGATAAAAAACATCTCCTCCGATAACAAGCTGACATTCATATCTATATGGAATTCCTGCAAGGTAAAGCATGTCCGCAATAAAGGCTTCTGATTTAGAGCGCACTTTTTCACCTTTTAGCGTCTCATGAGTAAGGTATTCAGGATAATAGGGATTCTTTTTGTATTCCTCCAGCTGCCAGGCCTTTACCTTGGCAGAAACATCATCCCCTGCTGCTTTTTCTCTGATCAGACTTGCACATCCGGGGTTATCTGAAAAGAATATGGACATATCCTTTTCAAATCTGCCATAAGCAGTGGAAAGGTGTTTCAAAGAGGCTGCTTCTTTTTCCGCAGAAATGATCATTTTTTTATAAAGCTTTTTTAATGCAAGTTTTACTGCCAGAGCCCGGTCTGACTTCAGGATATATACCTGCTTTTCGTGATCACTGTGGAAATACCGCCATCTCTGATGTTTTGAATAACGGCATACAAGGTTCCCTCCCGGCGCAGTCTTCAGAAAAGCCTGCATCTCGGCGGTCTTCTTCTCAAGGTAAGATATTCTTTCGGTGATGTTGAACATGATTGGTCCTCCTGAACAGGATAATGAAATAATGCCAGGCGGATCTGCGCGGAAGGCAGAATGGAAAACCTGACATGGATATTATACTTAAAATGGAGGGATTTACAATCAGCGGGATCTGCTTAAATATTCTTCGATGGCGCGGATGTCGGCCTGGTCCTTCGGGCGGTTCCATTCGCGTTTCTGGCGGAGGATGTCTTCCAGGGATTCGCACTGGAAGCCGTCGATCACGTCAAAATGAAAGCCGGCCATGTCGTCCCTCATCTGGACATTTTCAAACGGAGTGTACATGCCGTCTTTATCCTGAGGGCAGTTATAGAGATCAAGCTCTGAGGCGAGCTTTTTAGACGCGGACAGATCCATGTCCGCGGTCTGCTCACGAAGGCCCCTCATCAGAAGGGAGCCGCCGGAGAGAATGACATATTCTGTTTTGGGAAGGTCAAGAGCGTTTAACGCTGCAACGAATTCTGCCCGGTTCATGGCCTCAGCACACCTTCCAAGACATGAGCGAAAGCCTCGAGCCCTTCCTTATCCTCAACAGAGAACCGGGAAGTGATGGGACTGTCAATGTCGAGAACACCGTAAAGAGTGCCTCCGACAAACAGTGGGATCACGATCTCGGACCTGGAGTTGGGATCGCATGCAATGTGTCCGGGAAACTCATGCACGTCAGGAACGAGCTGAGTCTCGCCGGTGGGTGCAGCAGTTCCGCACACTCCCCTTCCGAGCGCCATTTTTACGCAGGCGGGCTTGCCCATGAACGGACCGACATAGAGGGTATCGCCTTTCATGATGTAAAAGCCTGCCCAGTTGATGTTTTCGAGGGAGTTGTAAAGGATGGCTGACGCATTTGCCATGTTGGAAATGTTGTCGTCAACATCATTTGTTATTGCTTTGAGCTGTTCCGTTAAGATCTCGTACATGTTCAACTCCTAGTAATCAGGTTTGCGTTTGACCGGGAACCATGGAAGCCCGAGAAGCGTCGCTGCTCCCGCGATAGTGATGCCGTAGAACAGCAGGTCCTTTCCCTTATCAAGATACTGCACTATAGTGCCGTTGGTCAGGGTACTTCCGGTGACGATCAGCACCTTGCCCCATGCAAGGCAGGCTTCACGGTTGTATCTGCCGCTGTTTACGATGACGTGTTTGAAGCGGTCCTGCGAAATGTTATCCGGATCCCTGTCCATTGTCCAGAAATCCAGATCGCCTCCGATGAATTTCTTCACTATATATCCGTCATAGCCCACGAGGACGATGTTGCTGCGTCCGTACTTTTCAGTTATGTAACTGTAGATGGCATCTGTGTACAGCCGGCGCTCATCAAATGTTGCCGGGAATTCTCCCGCGCAGAGTCCCAGATGGTTCATTGCGGCGTTGATCGCGGCAAGGCATCTGGCATCTATGCCGCCTTCTGACGGTGTAAGTTCTATGGCCTCGCGAAGGGTTCCTTCAAAATTCAGAGGAGTCTCCGTATATGCTTCGCCCCTGGTCCCGCAAAGATCAGCAGTAACCCGGAACTCCGGCCGCCTGTCTTTAAACGGCACATAGTTCCACGGCATGAGAGCGGGTTCCGGCTCAGTATCTGCCGTGATCACGACAGGCTGGTCAAGGAGTTCTGAAACTCCATCCGTCTCTTTAAATCTTATTATAAGCTTTTCGTATAGTTCAAAGATAGTCATGATTTTCCTATTTGCGTGATAGGGGTATGTCGCCCAGACTCACACATTCTGTTGTATCTATTCCATTCTTTTCAATGCCGCTGAAGCCTTCGGCTTCGATCACAAGATCAAATATGCCTGAAGGCAGATCCTTAAACCAGAAATCACCGAATGTGTCCGTATATAACTCTCTGGTAATGCCGGCTCCCGTCAGGGTGCAGCGGGCGTTGCGTATGACGACTTCATCTACGGGGTCATAAACTGTCCCGGCGATAAACTGTCCGGGTATGTTCTTATAGTATACCCTGGGACCTGTGTCGTACTCGGGGTTTCTGACAACTGCTCCGGAGATAAATTCTGCGAAATCTTCCTCTTCTCCAAACTGCAGCGCTCCGGTGCGGCATACATCCACGCATCTGGGTTTAAGCCCGTCCTCGAGCAGATGCGCGCAGCCGGTGCATTTCTGGGGAATGTCCAGCAGTTCGTTCCAGTAGATTGCGCCATAGGGACACGCCTCCATGATCTGCTTCTGGCCTGCTGCCTTTTCAGGATCTATGATTACCAGACCGTCATCCCGCCTGTATACAGCGTTATCCTTGGCTGCTTTGATGCACGGGGCGTCTGCGCAGTGATTACACATTAGCGGCTGGTAATATATGCGTACGTTCGGTCGACTGCCCCGGACATGCTCTTCTATCTTCGTCCAGAACTGGCCTGTTATCGGCTGTTCTTTGGCATAGGGCATCCATTCGTTGCCGCAGTGCTCATCCTTGCAAGCAAACTGGCAGTTATAGCACCCGCTGCATTTTGCTATGTCTATACAGAATACTTTTCCCATGTCTATTCTCCGCTCTGTCCGTTACTACGGGCTATCCAGCCTTCCATGCATACACCGAAAGCATCGTCATATTTTCTCTCAAATGCCCAT
>JAZOAJ010000120.1:0-3099 GCA_045595385.1 Lachnospiraceae bacterium
GCCCAGCCGGTTACGAGCGCTGTCCCTGTTGAAAGCACGTCAGAGTCAGCACCGGAGACTACAGAAGGCCCATCAGGCGCCGAACTGTCTGAACAGGCAATGGACAATTTCCTGAAAAACTTGGATGAAGGAAATTACACTATTGACGCTGAAAACTTCATGAAGGCTTCGGTGTTTTCACGGGATCTGATCACGTTTAAATATGTTGATGAGGCATATAAAGACTTTGTCGCCATGAGCGTTGACAATGAGACATTTCAGGCATTCCTGAATGACGGAAAAATGACGGATGTTGAATTTGTCGGCGAAGGACAGGCTATAGAGGCTGCCGGTTCAAGACTGCCAAACGGATGGATGGACGAGGCGGTCTCGGGAGGAAATATTTATAATCTTTTCTACAATTCTACTGAGGAGCCGCTTACATTTGTTTCCTATGAGGAAGCTGTAAAGAGGAGCCTGCTGTCTTTCACAGGTTACGGCGAAACCGCTTTGAGGCTTATGCAGGAAGTATATCTTGTAATGGATGACGTCGATCCTGCCATCGTCCATCTTAAGGCAGCGGTTGACGATGATCCTGTCGCGAGGATCTCATTTGATGACATAGATGTTGTTGTCATATTTGGAGATGCGCAGGGCGATCCTGCTGCGGAAAGCTGGATGGAAAACCCTGTTTACCCCGAAGCTCGGACTGAATGGTCAGAGGCTGATTTATTTGTTTTCAATTCTGTATTCCTTCCGGGATATGGAGATAAGATCATGCCGTTCCCGTCATTTGCAAGCTACGCTTTTTCGCTGGACGGAGAAAACTTTGTCATGACTGATGAAGTCAGTATGCGCGATCCGCACGCGACTGAGCAGGACATGAAAGATTATATCGGCGTTCTGCTGAGTGATGGCTACAGCGAAGTGACTGAAACTGCAGATGACGGCACCGCCAAAACATTTTACAGAAAAATGCTGAGGGAAGAGTACAAGTGCTATTCTTCTGTAGAGATCAACTATAATGACGGCGTCGACATGACCGCAAAGAAATATTATGATTTTCCGGCATATGAGGGGCTTGACGCGGTAAATGAAGTCATAGTCAACCGCGGATATCTCCCGCTTCCGGCTGATGAAAATGTGACAATACGTAAAGCGCGCGATAAGGCAAATGAGCTGACGGAGTCATGGCTGTATTTTTATGATTATGACCTGTGCCTTTATGTTGATGTGGATTACACCGACCGCGACAAAGCGCTGGCTTATCTGGAGCAGTATGGGCAGACCCTGCTTGACAGCGGATTCAATACTGTTACGGAAGATGAAGAGATCGTTTATTATGACTCGGCTGATGGCTATTACAACTTCAGATATCATTTTGATGAAGATGATACCCTTCAGCTTTTATTCAAAGCTGTAAGATACATTTCCGCGGAAGAGACTAATGCATATCTCACCAAAGAAGGATTCCCGGCCCTTGATCTTACAGACCCTGTTACAGCGCGGGATCTGAGAAAATTTGAAAAAGTTCAGTACGGCCGTGATATTAAAGTTTACTTTACCCTCGGCCTTGAGTTCGGCAGCACCGAGGAAGCAGGCAGCTTCTTTGACAGTTATGAGAGCGCTCTTACCGAGGCAGGCTTTGGCAGGGTAAGTCCCGAAAATGTAAATTGCCGCAAATCGATCGCTATTTATAATGAAGATACCGGAATGCTCGTCGGCGTTGATCTGATCGAGAACAGCGATGGCAGCGCGCTCATTAATTATGACTTTATAGTGGAATAAAGATCAAGGAGAATGCCATGTTCAGGGAGATGACGCGCATAAAAAAGAAGATCCCGCCGGAAGAGTGTATTCGGATACTTAAACAGGAACTCCGTGGAGTCCTGTCTGTCATCGGAGATGACGGGTATCCGTATGGCATGCCGCTGAATCATTACTATAATGAAGATGATGGGAAGATCTATTTCCACAGCGGCAGACAGGGGCACAAGATAGACGCGATGCGCAGAGATGCAAAGGCTTCGTTCTGCGTCATGGATAAAGGATACAGGGATGAAGGCGAATGGGCGCTCAACATAAAGAGTGTCATCATTTTCGGACATCTCAAAGAGATCAATGATACTGACGTGATAATTGAAATGTCCAGGCGTCTAAGCCGGAAGTTTACCGATGATGAAGAGTATATTGAAGATGAGATAAGAAAGTTTGGAAAACAGACTTTTATGTTCGCGTTGGTGCCGGAACACATAAGCGGGAAATTGGTAAAAGAGTCATGACACGTGCAAAGAGAACCATAAGCTGTATCATAAAGATCATTGTGATCGTGTCGGTCATAGTGGGGTCAATTTTAAGTGCCCGCGCGGGACGGTATGTCTTCATGAGCGGGACGAAGATCTTCATGTATTTTACCATTCAGTCCAATATCGCGCTGGCCATCATCTGCGCGATCGGGTTCGTGCTTCTGATCCTTAACAGACCTGTAAGCAGGGTATGGTATATCATTAAGTTCGCCGGAACGGTATCAATAACTCTGACCGGTGTGGTTTTCGTTGTCATGCTCGCTCCGACCCTCGGGGCAAAGGCTTGGAATGTCCAGAATGTGCTGACGCATGTCTGCGTCCCGCTTCTAAGCGTGATAGACTTCTTCCTGACTTGCAGCGGTGCAGAGTTAAAGAAGAGACATGTGATATATGTCCTAATTCCGCCCCTGCTGTATGCCATCTATGCCGGAATAGGGTATGTCTGCGGCTGGGAGTTTTCGCCGGGCAACAATTATCCCTACTTTTTCCTTAACTGGGGGAGCCCTGCGGGAGCATTCGGCTTTACCGACAGGCTGCCTTTCCTGGGCTGCGTATGGTGGATACTCATACTGTGCGCCTTCCTGATACTTGTGGGCCTTGGCTATCTTGCCCTGGCTAACCTGATAGGCAGGAAGAGCCGGAAATAGGAGAGTAACATCAGCCCGTGAGATGCAGGCGGCATCCCAGGGGCTTGTTTTTTGCAAAAAACCGTTCCGGATCTGAGAATTCAGGTATGTATGGGTGTAATAATGAAGGCTTTCAGCATGACTAAGGTTTCGCTTACCTTCCCAAATCTAAACAGTTAATGCCAAAA
>JAZOAJ010000121.1:0-2076 GCA_045595385.1 Lachnospiraceae bacterium
TTTCATTATCCTCCTTAAAATCCGCCTAATCCTCTGTGTCCGTATACTTTGAGTCCATTCAGCGCGTCTTCAAGAGCTCTGAACTCCTCATCTGTCAGTTCCACCAATGAAGCATCGAGGTTCTCGATGATCCTGCCCTTATTCTTCGACCCTGGTATCGGTACTACATTCGGATATTTGTGAAGCATCCATGCCAGGGAGACCTGCGCAGGTGTTGCATCTTTCTTCTGTGCAAAGTCCTTAAGCATCTCAACTATCGGCTGGTTTCCTTCGATATTTCTTCTCGATAGCTGCGGTACCCAATTCCTTACATCATCGTTTCTTTCAAACTGAGTCTGAGGCGTGATCTTGCCGGAAAGCAGTCCGCTGGCGATTGGCGAGAAAGGAACGAACCCTATATTGTGTTCCATACAGTATGGTATGATCCTGTCTTCCGAATCACGTTCAACCATTGAGTAGATATTCTGGATTGCGCTAAGCGGCGTGATCTTCTGCGCGCGGTCTATCACACCGACATCCACCTGCGAGAGTCCCCAGCCCCTGATCAGGCCTTCATCTATGAGCTTTCCCATCGCTTCTGCAACTTTCTCAACGGATACTCCATTGACGCGATGCAGATAGTAAAGATCCACGTGATCTGTCTGAAGCCTCCTCAGCGAACCTTCAAGATGCTCCTTGACATTCTTGTACATCGAACCGCCAAACACTGAACCCATGCGGGAAGGCATCATTTTGGTAGCGATCACTACATCATCACGCACGCCCTTAAGTGCTTTACCGACTATCAGCTCATTGTGTCCGATCCCGGACAGGTTCGGGCTATATACTTCTGCAGTATCAAACAGCGTGCAGCCGTGTTCATATGCTCCTCTTATTGCTTCAATACTGTAGTTCTCTTCAGGGATCTGCCCGTATCCATGTGAGAATGCCATGCATCCCATGCCTACTTCCGATACTTCTATATCTTTCAAAAATCTTGTTTTCATTCTTTTCCTCTTACCTGACAATTACTCTGTTGATCAGTAATCCGCGAATCTTTCGTCTTTTTCGAGCGCTGTCATCTGAGCCATCTCTTCATCGCTCAGTTCAAAGTCCCACACATCATAGTCCTCAATAATATGCTGTTCGTTAGATGACCCCGGTATGCAGATATTACCTGCAGCTGTTTTGTTTTCCGCAGTCTCTGAAGCATCTGCTGTATCTGTTTGAGCTGTTTCAGCCGGCTCTTCACTTGTCTGATCTGCCCGCCCTGCACAACCTGTCAGCAAGAGCAGCAGCATTATCAGGAATATTGATGTGATCCGTTTTGCCATATCTCCACCCCTTTATGAATCAATACAACTTGTACTGTCCCGTGCGTATTGCTGCGATCACACCTCCGTCAATCAGGAGGTCGGTGCCTGTAATGAAACCTGCATGCTCTCCGAGCAGGAATGCTGCTGCTTCTGCGATCTCATCTGATGTGCCGCATCTCTCTGCTGCTGAAGTATCCACCATCTGCTGATATCCTGCTCCCGCAGCCGCAAATTCATCGTATGCGAGTGGTGTGACTATAACTCCCGGGCTTATCGTGTTGATTCTGGCTCTGCGCGCTTTCCACGTAGTCGCAGCTGCTTTCTGTACCTGAAGCTGATTTACGCGTTTTGAGATCATGTATGCAATTCCTGAATTCTGCATAGCCACCTCTTTGATGAACTGCAGGCCCTTCAGCTCTTCTGTGCCGGCTGCTATTATCTCCTGTTCTGCCTCATATGGGATCGGATACATATATGCGACCTGGCTGGAGATGATGAGTCCCGCTCCTCCTGCTGCCATTACTTTTCCGAATGCATCCAGAGCATAGCCGGTCCCGATCATGTCCAGATCAATTATGTGTTCAGGGTTGGTCTGATGAGGAGAGGCTCCGGCTGTGTCTATGAAGTACTTGACAGCTCCCAGGGAACCGGCTTTTTCTGCAAAAGCCTCCACGGATGATTTCTCGAGAGCATTCACAACGCAAGTTTCAACATCATAACCGCTATACTGAAAATCATGCGCTGCTTTTTCAAGGTTAGCTTCGCTGATATCTCCGAGAAG
>JAZOAJ010000122.1:0-2909 GCA_045595385.1 Lachnospiraceae bacterium
ATCATGGATGTTCTGTATAAAGAAACAGGCGATTCAAAATACCGCGCATGCACTCTCCTTAGGAAGATGGTCCGCGGCGGACTGCTTGGCGTTAAGACCGGCAAAGGATTTTATGATTACAGCAAATAGGAGGTTTACTGCTTAATGGATTTCACATTAGACAAACAGCATGAGATGTGCAGATCTTTGTTCCGCGACTTTGCGCAGAATGAAGTGAAGCCTCTTGCCCAGGAAATCGACGAGACCGAGCGTATCCCCATGGAAACAGTTCAGAAACTGGGAAAATACGGCATGATGGGTGTTCCCATCCCCAGAGAGTTTGGCGGACAGGGATGCGATACCCTTACATATGTTCTTCTTGTTGAGGAACTTTCCAAAGTCTGCGGAACAACAGGCGTTATCGTATCAGCGCATACATCTCTCTGCGCAGATCCGATCTACAAGTTCGGTACCGATGAGCAGAAGGCAAAATACCTTCCCGACCTTGTTTCAGGAAAGAAAGTCGGAGCATTCTGCCTTACAGAGCCCGGAGCGGGAACAGATGCTTCCGGTCAGCAGACAAAGGCAGTTCTTGAGGGAGACCACTATGTTCTGAACGGATCTAAGATCTTCATCACAAACGGCGGTGTTGCTGAGACATTTGTCGTTTTTGCAATGACAGACAAGTCCCTCGGAACCAAGGGCATCAGCGCCTTTATCGTTGAGAAGGATTTCCCGGGATTCTCAGTCGGAACTCTTGAGAAGAAGATGGGTATCCGTGCTTCCTCAACTACCGAGATCATTTTCCAGGACTGCATCGTTCCGAAGGAGAACATGCTCGGAGTTGAAGGCAAGGGATTCTCACTTGCAATGCAGACTCTTGACGGCGGACGTATCGGTATCGCTGCACAGGCACTCGGACTTGCAGCAGGAGCACTCGAGCGCACCATCGAATATGTCAAGGAGCGCAAGCAGTTCGGAAAGCCGATCGCTAAATTCCAGAACACACAGTTCCAGCTTGCCGACATGGCTACCAGAGTCGAGGCCGCAAGGAACCTTGTTTACAAGGCAGCCATCGCAAAAGACACCCAGAAGCGTTTCTCTGTGGAAGCTGCAATGGCCAAGCTCTTCGCAGCAGAAGCTGCAATGGCAGTTACAACTAAGGCAGTTCAGCTTCACGGCGGATACGGATATACACGCGAGTATGATGTTGAGCGCATGATGCGTGATGCAAAGATCACTGAGATCTATGAAGGAACCAGCGAGGTTCAGAGAATGGTCATCTCAGGAAGTCTGCTGGCATAGGAAAGGAGCGTGTATAGATATGAAGATTATCGTATGTCTTAAACAGGTCCCTGATACAAAGGGCGGAGTCCAGTTTAATCCGGACGGAACACTTAACAGAGCTGCCATGCTGGCAATAATGAACCCCGATGACAAGGCAGGCTTAGAGGCTGCACTGAGACTTAAGGACCAGTACGGCGCAGAAGTCACTGTCATCACCATGGGACTTCCCAAGGCTACTGACATGCTCATGGAAGCGCTGGCAATGGGCGCTGACAAGGCGATCCTCATCACTGACAGATGCCTCGGCGGAGCTGATACATGGGCAACATCATCCACTATCGCAGCAGGTATCCGCAATCTTGAGTATGACCTCATCATCACAGGACGTCAGGCAATTGACGGAGATACCGCTCAGGTAGGTCCCCAGATCTCAGAGCATCTCGACATCCCCGTTATCTCCTATGCCCAGGATATCAAGATTGATGGCGACTATGTAATCGTACAGCGTCAGTTTGATGACAGATATCATGTTCTCAAGGCTAAGATGCCCTGCCTGGTAACAGCACTCGGCGAGCTTGCTCAGCCCCGCTACATGACACCCGCAGGAATCGTTGATGCAGTAAATGCTGAGATCACAGTATGGGGCAGGGCAGATCTTCCTACTCTTAAGGATGAGGACATGGGTCTTGCAGGTTCACCCACAAAGATCGCCAAGGCTTCCGATAAGGTACGCAAGGGCGCAGGCGAGAAGGTTGAACTGGATCCGAAGGAAGCAGTTGCATACCTGATGGCAAAATTAGACGAGAAACACGCGATCTAAGCTGAGAAAGGAGCGAACAAAGATGAATATTGAAGAATATAGAGGTGTTTGTATCTTTGCAGAGCAGGTTGACGGAAAGCTTAGCGGTATCGCATTCGAACTTCTCGGCAAAGCTAACCAGCTGGCAAAGGACCTTGATACTGATGTAACAGCAGTCGTCATTGGTTCCGAAATAAATGATCTGCCGGATCAGCTCGCTGAATACGGCGCTGACAAGGTCATCCTCATTGATGACCCTGAACTTAAGGAATACAGGACTGAGCCCTATGCTCACGCTCTCGCAAGCGCGATCAATGAGTTCAAACCAGAGATCATGCTCGTAGGCGCAACCCCGATCGGCCGTGACCTTGGCCCCAGGGTTTCAGCAAGAGTCAAGACAGGACTTACTGCTGACTGCACAAGCCTTGACATTGGCGACTTCCCGCTCAACCCGGTTCCCGGAAAAGAGCAGAAGCACAACCAGCTGCTCATGACCCGTCCCGCATTCGGCGGCAACACCATCGCAACCATCGCTTGCCCGGACAACCGCCCTCAGATGGCAACCGTCCGTCCCGGCGTTATGCAGAGGCAGGCAAAGGTTCCGGGAGCAAAGGCTCAGGTCATCGAGTTCAACCCCGGCTTCACTCCTGACAACAAGTATGTTGAAATCCTTGAAGTAGTTAAGGCTGTAAAGGATACCGCAGATATCATGGATGCTAAGATCCTTGTTTCCGGCGGACGTGGTGTGGGCAGTGCAGAAAACTTCAAGCTGTTAGAAGATCTGGCAGAAGTTCTCGACGCTACCGTAAGCTGCTCACGTGCAGTTGTAGATGCTGGTTGGAAG
>JAZOAJ010000123.1:0-4950 GCA_045595385.1 Lachnospiraceae bacterium
TGATCTTACAGACAAACTTGCCCAGAACATAAACACTTACTCCCACGGAATGAAACAGAAGCTTGCCGTAATGAGCGCTCTTGTCCACGCAGCGAAACTGATACTCATGGATGAGCCTTTTGTCGGCCTCGACCCCAAGGCATCTTTCCTCCTTAAAGAGACGATGCGTGAAATGTGCAATGAGGGCGGTGCCATTTTCTTCTCCACTCATGTCCTGGATGTTGCGGAAAAACTTTGCGACAAAGTCGCGATCATCAAACAGGGCAGGCTCATCAAAGCCGGCACAATGGAGGAAGTTAAGGGTGACGAGTCCCTTGAGAGCGTCTTCCTTGAGCTCGAGGGAGCAAAAGATACGGAGGCCGCTAAATGATCAAAGCCTTATTGAGAAAAGAGATGGCTCAGATCAAAAAAATGTATCTGACCAACAGACGAAAAGGCAGACAGGGCGGAAAAGGGATGCTGATATTCCTGATCATCATATATTTCGTCCTCATGCTTTCAATGGGTGCGCTGGATTCGCTGTTTGCATTTAATCTCATACCGACCGGAAACGGCTGGCTGTATTATTTCTTCATAACAGCGATGGCATTCATCATCGGTGTCATCGGCAGCGCATTCACTACCGCGGAAATGCTGTTCAGGGCGAAAGACAACGAACTTCTCATGTCCATGCCGATACCCCCTGCATACATACTTTTAGTCAGGATGATCGGCGTATATTTCATGGGCATGATCTATGAACTGCTGGTAATGCTCCCGGGCATCATTCTGTATTACATCTTTGCCGGGATCACAATTCTGAACCTGCTGTTCGGCATTCTCGGCATCATCCTGCTGGGTTTCATAATCCTTGCTTTTTCCTGCTTTTTCGGATGGATCATCGCGGTGATCACAGCCAAGCTTAAGAACAAAACTGTCCTGACTGTTGTAATTTCTGTCATCTTTATCGGATTCTTCATTTATTTCAGATTCATTGCGGATTCTTTCTTCCGCGATCTGATAGAAAATTCCGATGCGATCGGGAAAACGATCCGCAATCTCGGATACCCGTTTTATGCGCCGGGCCTCGGAATGACCGGAAATGTTCCCGGAATGCTTGTATTTGCTGCGATCGCGGGAGTTCTGTTTGGTGTAACCTATTTACTTGTGAGCAAGAGCTTTAACCGCATTGTTAATATCAAACCGTCTGAGAAAAAAGCAGTCTTCAAAGATTCCATGATCTCAACAGCAAGCGTTGACAGAGCCCTGGTCAGGAAAGAATTTAAAAGATTTCTTTCCAGCCCTGCATACATGCTGAACTGCGGAATGGGACTGCTGTTCCTGGTCGCGGGAGCAATTGCCATAATCTTTGCCGCAGGCCCGATCAATTCCATTGCCGGCAGTATCGTGGGATCCATCCCCGGAAGAGCAGGCCTTCTTCCCGTAGTAGGGACTTTTGCTGTCTGCATACTTGGCGGCATGATAGACATTGCTGCTCCGAGCATTTCCCTGGAGGGCTCTTATATAGGCATACTGCAATCCATGCCGGTCTCACCCCTGCAGGTGATAAGGGCAAAATTTATCCCGGCTGCACTCATTGCGGGAATCCCGTCAGTCATATGTACAGTCATTGTTCTGGCCGTCTTTAAAGCCAGTGTGCCGGAGATCATATTTGGGCTTCTATGCACCGGGTCCTTTATAATGTTTACGACTCTGTTCGGGCTCAGGTTCGATCTTGCAAGACCTGTCCTTGACTGGACTACAGAGATACAGCCGATCAAGCAGAGCATGTCCGTATTGTTCTCAATGCTCATAGGCATGCTGGGACCAATTATCCCTGCAGGTCTTTACATCCTGTTTGCCCCGATAATACCATCGGCAGTTTATCTGGCAGTATGGACAGTCCTGTTCGCAGCTGCATCGTTGCTGATCATTAACTGGTTTAAGAAAAAAGGAGCACAGAAATTTGTGCTCCTCGGACAATAAAAATTGTGTTTTAGGTATCAGATGAGATTAAGATGAAATTCTTCCGCCATGTCAAGCGCGGTTTTCTCGGATATTGTATCTGTAAGGTCTTCCGGCCTGTGGGCATCACATCCCAGAACAACCCGGCAGCCTGTCTCACCTGCTATCTTCCAGAATCTACGGTCCGGATAATTGCGTCCGGACCGCATTCCAAGCAGATTGATCTCCAAAGGGATCTGCAGTTTTTCGGCAGCTTCGCATAAGCGCCTCATCTGGGCGGAGTAATCCTTATCATCACCCATAAAATTCGGGATATCAGGGTGTGCAAGATAGAGAAAGCATCCGGTTTTCATGCCCTCGATAGTCTGATCCACATATCTTCTGAGGATATCAATGCCGAGCGGCTTTCCCATGTATGGCTCTCCGATCTCATTTCCGACAAAGTGCTGCCCCAGAATGGCATATTCTATCTGATGTTTTTCCAGTTCTTTCATTATCCTGCCAAAATATACAGGATAATACTCCAGTTCAACTCCAAGCCGTATCTCGATATCGTTTTTGAATTCATCCTTAAGTGCAGATACACTGGCGCAGTAATCCGGGAATTCCTCCATGGCCATGCGCACGCGCGAGCTGTCATAGTCCTCCGGGAACGGCATGGGGCTGTGGTCCGAAAAACCGAGGATCTGTATCCCCGCTTCCAGAGCGGAAGTGACATAATCCCTGTCTTCTCCCAGCGCGTGGTTGCATCTGCTTGTATGAGTATGTAAGTTAGTGATCATTTATATTCCTTCAGATCGCTGTCAGTATCTCGAGCAGGCATGATCTCATTTCATCCGGGATCTGCTTTGTATTGATTGCAGTGATCTTATCTGTTACTTCAGCCTTGCTGCGCATGATCGCGTAAAGTTCTTCTTTTGCACCAAAGTCTATCTCCGCCCTGCGGATCACCTTGTATGCCCAGCTCTCCAACGGATTCTGCGCAAGAGCAGCATCTTTCCTGAATACGATCTTAAGTCCTTCGCCCGCGTCCATCCTTCCGGCCTTTATCTTAAGTATGTGCCTTTCTTCATCATATTCACAAATGAGCGGTCTTTCTTCATTTCCGACTTCAATGCGCTCCGCCGCATCAGCGGTTACGCCGTAAATACAGACTGTGATCTCTCTTGAAGCAGGTGCAAATGTCTTTTCTCCCCTGACCGGGTCAGCCTCAAATGACTTTTCTTCGCCCCAGTTGAGACGGAAATCCGTAAATGCGCATTTTCCTTCAAGATAATCACAGCTTTCTCCGTCATCCTCATACAATGAGAAACTGCCGTCTGCCCCTGCAAATACGCAGATGTCCAGCTTATCCGGCGCATCCACGGAGCAGCCGATCGTATCCTCAGAGGCCAGAGGGATTATCGCTCCGTCCTTCGCAAGGACCGGAATGGAGTCTATGTCCCTATGAAGCTTTATCATCCTTCCGCCTTTATATGCGGCTCCTGTGAATACATCTGTCCATCTGCCTTCAGGGATCCATGTCAGTTCCGATGCAAATGTAGTCTCACTGTCCTTTTTATGGGTTACCGGATTTACGAGCAGCTCGCTGCCGAAGAAGTATTCATTCTTTACGTCATATGCCTCCCTCTTATCCGGATACAGATAATAAACCGGCTCAATAAGCGGCTTGTCATCATGCCATGCGCGGTAATTCATCGTATAGATATAAGGAACAAGCCTGTGGCGCAGACGAAGGAACCGCTTCATGACACGCTCACAGTCCGCAGTATATTTCCAGGGTTCACGCGCGTTAAATATGTCGTTTGAGCTGTGCAGGCGCATGATCGGTGAGAATGTTCCAAACTGAACCCATCTTGCGGAGAGTTCGTCGTCTGAAATGCCTCCTCTGTGGCCGCCGATATCATGGCTGTACCAGCCATATCCGAGATTTGAGGCTGTTGCTGTAAAGTACGGCTGAAACTGGAGAGATTTCCAAGTGATCTTTGTACTGCCGGAGAAACCGATCGGATACCTGTGGCTTCCAAGCCCGCCGTATCTTGAGAAGGCCATTCCCCGCTCTCCGTCCCTGGCGACATCCAGATAATGATACTGATTCAGCATCCACTGAGGATCAAACCCCGCTTTTCGCGAATTTCCGCCCTGCTGCCAGTCCATCCACCAGAAATCGACTCCTTCTTCTTCCATCGGATGGTGGATGATATCAAAATAGGCTTCCCAGAACTTCTTTTCAGTGGTATCAAATTCAACCGGGAGCTCCGATGCGGGGTCTATGCCCATCGCCTCTGCAAGCTCGGGATACATGGATTCATACGCACGCACACCGTCAGCAGGATGGACATTAAGCGTGACATGCTTTCCCCTTTCATGAAGTTCTTTAAGCATGCTCTTGTGATCCGGGAACAGCCCGGTATTCCAGGTGTATCCCGTCCATCCTTTTCCATACTTCGGATCGATGTCAACCAGATGCCATCCCATGTCAAATACCGACATGGAAAGGGGGATGCCGTGGGCTTCGAAAGCGTCCATCAGCGCCATGTATTCGTCCTGTGTATAGCTGTAGTACCTGCTCCACCAGTTACCGAGGATGAATCTCGGTATCATGGGCTGTTTGCCCGAGAGATGGTAGAAATCCTTTAACAGGCCGAGGTAATCCCTGCCGTAATTAAGGAAATATATGTCTTTTCTGTTCTCATCATATTCTGTTGGCCATCCGTGGATATCCAGCACAGGATCGGCAGAATCATCAATGACAGAAAATCCCATTGACGACATGAGGCCGATTCCCAGGTCTATGCGTATAGGCTCTGCCCATCCGCTTCCCGGAGGTCCCCAGTTGAGGTCGCCGTCACATCCGTCCAGGTTAAAATAAGTACCCTTCAGGTTACCCTGTTTTTCAAAATCCTTATCCCCGTAAAACCAGGTTTCCTGCTTCCTGAGCCACCTGTTTCCAAGCATGCGGATCTGCAGGCCGCTTGAGGAAAACGGCTGTTTATCATATGTCAG
>JAZOAJ010000124.1:0-4970 GCA_045595385.1 Lachnospiraceae bacterium
CTCTGACTCGTAGCCGGAATCGTAAAGAGATGTATAACCGTTCATCTCCTTGCGCATGCTGTCTGTGTCATAGAAATCTTCAGTCGTATATGAGAAATTGTGCTCTTCAGAGATCTCGGAGATCCAGGCCCAGGGATCCTGCGCTTCCATGATCTGCTGGCCGGTGCGGTTGATCTTCTCGGTGTCGCGGTATGTATTGAGGTTTACGCGCATCTTAAGGCCGTCGGGAAATGATACCGAAAGATGATCGGGAAGGGCTTCCTTCACGATGTTGGTGATCTGCTCTTCCTGCATCATGCCGAGATCTTTATCGATCCCCTCTATGTGCGTAAGCGGATATGAAAAATACGAAAAATACCAGACGCCCGCAAAATATGCGCCGGCGACCAGTATGATCACAGAGATTAGACTTGTCAGGATTATCTTGAGTTTCATGATATGAGTGCTGCTACTTCCTTTATCACTTCTGCTGTCTTGGCTGTGACTGACATGCCTCTTGTTCCGACGACACAGTTGTCACAGTTTTCCATCGGGATGAGTATGCGCTTTGCACGGCTCTTTCCGACTGCCGCCGCCATGGCTGAGGTTATCTCGCCAAGCATGGAGTCGGCTATGACTATTCCGATGGGGCCTATGATGATGTCCGCATCCTTGCTGCAGACGATGACGGGGTTTTCGCCGGTCGCGGCTTCGTCAGCCCCGGCTTTCAGCATGTTCTGTGTAGCAGCGCTGTTGGTCCCCACAGCAGTTACGCGCTGTGCAGGAAAATGCTTCTTAAGCTCTGATATTACCTGTTTTCCGAGCCCGCCGCCCTGGGCGTCAATCACCAGGATGTTCATGCCATGCCTCCTTCAGACCTCGTCAGATTAGGATAGCATATATTCAAGCCGGTTTCAATAATTCACTGAAGGCGAAATGGCAGCTCGAGGCGGTTTTTTTCAAGCAGTTCCCTGTCTCTGAGGATGACCCCGGCATCTCCGTCAGCGACTACTCTGCCTCCATTTATCAGGATCACCTTATCGCAGGTGTCGAGCACCAGGTCAAGGTCGTGGCTGGCGATCACTTTGGTCACGTCCAGCGAATTGAGTATGCCTATCAGCTTCCTGCGGTTATACGGATCCAGCGAACTTGACGGTTCGTCGAGCAGCATGGCCTCGGGCTTCATCGCAAGGATCGTGGCGATGGCGGCCATGCGTTTCTCGCCGCCGCTGATCTTGTGGTTATATCTGTTCTTCAGTTCTTCAATGCCGAGCTCCTTGAGCACCGCTTCCGCCGACTCTTCGGCTTCCTTGCGGCTCGCCCCGTAGTTCATCGGGCCGAATATCATGTCATCGAGCACCGTCGGCATGAACATCTGGTCATCAGAGTCCTGAAGGACATACCCCACAGCCTTCCTGATGGCGGGGAGGTTTTCCTTCGTCAGCTTAAGGCCCGCGGCCGTTATCTCTCCCCTTGCCGCGATCAGCCCCAGGGCCGCCTTGATAATGGTGCTCTTGCCGGCGCCATTTGCCCCTATGAGCCCAACGCTGCTGCCTTTCTCCACATGGAAGGACACTTCGCGGAGCACTTCCGTCCCGTCCGGATATGAATAGCATACTTTGTCAAAAATGATCATTGTCTCACCTTACAAATACCGAGCCGATCAGCCCGGCGATGTCAAATACTCTCACTGCTATTATAAACGCCCCGGTCAGGATGACCACCGGCCAGGACCAGGCGGAATACTTTTTCCGGGATACCATATAGAACTCCCCGTTAAAACCGCGCAGGCTCATGCTGTCATACAGGTTCTGCGCCCTGTCCATGCTGCGGAGCAGGAGCTGGCCGAGGAACGATCCCCACGCTGCTTTTTTTACGCCGCGCTGGCCCGGGCTCCTGAGCTGGTATGCCTCGGTCATCACCGCCACTTCGCCAAGCAGTACGGCTATGTAGCGGTAAGTGAGCAGGAACAGCGAGACCAGCACTTTGGGGAAATGTATCTTCCGAAGCCCTGCGCAGATCTCGTCGATGGGGTTTGTGGCTATGAACAGAAAGCTCATCATCAGGCAGAAAATGCCTTTCAGCATAAGCGTGATCATGGAAATGACTCCGCCGCTGATGTTTACGCTGCCTATCCGCATGATGATGTTCTTATCCAGAAACGGATTTATGAGTCCCAGCGCGCACACGAGCGGCATGACTATCCTCAGCTTGATAAAGCAGGTGGACAGCGGTATGCCGGATATGAAATATCCGAGCACCGGAACGATGACCATCACGATCAGAGATGTGATGTTGTATTTATGAAATGAGACTGTGACCGCTATAAAGAGTATAGTCAGAAAAAGCCCAGCAAGCGGGCTTATCATGTGGAGAGGTGAATCTCCTGCCGCAAGTCTTTCGACTGCGCCTATTTCGTTGCGGGCTTTTTCTGCTTTGGTCATTTATCTCAGGTCTGAGCTTTTTTCCGTTTTTTATGTATTATGCCTCCGGCAATGCACAGCAGGGCTGCTATGCCTGCGACAATGGCTGCGCCGACTATGCCTGACAGTGTCGTTCCTGCCGGGCTGTCATTATCCGGAAGTGCGTAATCCGGAAGGAAAGATGTATTGTTTTGGATATTTCCGGCTGTGTCGGCTATCTCGCTCGATACTCCGTAGTTTTCCTCGTCGAGTCCCATGTTCTCTGAGTAACCCGCCTCGGCATTTCCAAACAGCGCCCACTCAAGTCCGTCGGGATGGCTGCTGGCAAACAGTGACAGTCCGCCGCCCACGACCAGTGTGACGATGGCGAGCACGATGAGCGTGCCTTTGAACGAGAGCTTGCCCTCTCCTTCTCTTGCCGCTCCGACATCCCTGAGCATTTCAGGTCTTGCCTCGTTGACAAATACCAGGACCGCTGCCGTGATGAGTCCCTCAACAAGTCCGATGGCGAGGTGGATGGGCTGCATGAGCAGCACGAATGTTCCGAAAGGAAGCTCGGTTATTCCGGAAATGCTGGTCTCAAGCACAACGGAGAATGCGCCGAGCTGCAGTGAGATCACGCAGCCGAGTATCGACGCAAGTATGATCTTCAGACGGTTTGCGGCTTTCTCACTCGCGCGGGAAAATGCCTTCGATCTCATCAGCGGCCTCCAGATCAGGAAATACCCGACGAAGCAGCCGTAGAATGCCATGTTCCATATATTTGCCCCGAGTGCGAGCAGTCCTCCGTCAGCGAAGAACAGACACTGCACCAGCAGCACCGCTATCATGGATAGGAAGCCCGCGTACGGGCCCAGCAGGCCCGTCAGCAGCATACCTCCGCAAATATGCCCGGATGATCCGGTTCCCGGAATGGTGAAGTTGATCATCTGTCCGGCAAATACGAGTGCTGCCAGGATCGCCATCTTGGGCAGTTCCTTTATGCCGTTATTGAGCTCAGCGTCATTCTCTTTTTTGAGCTTTACGATTGATAATGCCGCAACGCCTGCGCTTGCAGCGTACATGACTCCGCCTACCGCGGGAGCCAAGAGTGCATCAGCCATATGCATGGTGTTTTCCTCCTAAGAATAAAAATACGCATTCTCCTTCTGGAGAGCGCGTGTTTTCAATAACACTTTTCGGAAAAATTTTAAAAAAGATCTGTCCGGCTTCTGCACAGCAACGCAGGCTTCATGCCTACTGCTATATTTAATCATAAATTTCAGGATTATGAAAGTCTTTTTATGTTACAATTGTGCCATGAGCGAAATTACTTATAACGGAATAACCGCATATGTTTCTGATGAAGTGCTCGTCGGAGTCCGGAGATACATCGAGCTGAACGAGCGGCCTCTATTTGCTCCTTCCCCATCCATGGGCGCGGCTTATGCCGCTCCACCGCAGTCGCCCATGCAAGATGCAGCCCCGCTGCGTCCTCCGCAGGCGCCCATGCACCATGCCGAGCAGCATGTTCTTGCGTCCCGGCCAAGCGAGGCGGCGCCTGCCCCGAAACGCAGGCGCGGGATATTCTCAGGCTTCAAGATTTCCCATAAGATGGATACTGCCAAAGAGAAGCGTGAGGATTCCTCTGTATGCGCCGCTCATCCCCCGGCTCCTCAGGAGATGTCCGTATTCTCCGACCAGACCGCAGGTCCGGTTGATGACATTCTCTCAAAAGCAGAGGTCACGTTCCAGACCCACCTTCTCAAATTGATAGATAAGAAAGAACTGACTGACTCGGAAGTATACAAAAAGGCTGACATTGACAGACGTCTATTTTCGAAGATCCGCAGCAACCCCGACTACCGCCCAAAGAAGCAGACAGCTCTTGCGTTGGCGCTTGCCCTTGAGTTGAACATAGACGAGGCAGTCGACCTGCTTGGTCGCGCCGGTTACGCGTTTTCCCCGAGCAGCCGCTTTGACCTCATAACGCGCTACTGCATAGAGCAAGGTATCTATGACCTCATGGAAGTAAATGCGCTGCTTTTCTACTACGACCAGCCACTGCTGGGCGGCCAGATGTAGGTTTGATCGCCTGGTTATTGCTTGTTTTGTTGCTTGTTTTGTTGCTTGTCGTCCGTGTAAAATGTCATTTTTGAGATTTTACACGGATTTTTTTGCGGCGAATTTCCATGTATTTTTCTTTTAAGCTGGTTTTACATGGACGTTTTTATGCCGGGCTCCCATGTATTTTTCTTTTTTCCTGTTTTTACATGGATATGAATGTCAAAAAATGTCCATGTAATTTTTCTTATTATCCTTTTTACATGGTTTTGCGGTCCATGCAAAAAGGCTTTTTCCCTGAAATACATGGATGCGGAAGCATTTTCTGCCCTGGCAAAAAGATAATGTCATCATTTTACATGGCCCAACCGCTAAAAACGCCCCATATATTTGTCGCCTCACAGGCGACCCGCCGCATCTCCTGTTCATTTATGCTTACCTCAGATAAAACAAAAGGAGGTAAACAACATGAACAACAATCTCACAGAACTTGTAATGATACTTGACAGGAGCGGCTCCATGCAG
>JAZOAJ010000125.1:0-7192 GCA_045595385.1 Lachnospiraceae bacterium
GGTATAAAGATGGACGAGCGCGAGTTCCACTGCAAAGGTGAATTCAAAGGCATCCACAAAGGAAGACCGAATGAGAAAGACCTCGCAGCTGCAGCAGATTTTGCAAGATCAATAATACAGTAACATCTCCTTGGAGGGCGGCTGGTGAACACAGCCGCCCTTTTCCATATGATCATTCATAGTCAAACATCCCGTCATTTTTCTCTTCGAGAGCTTTGATCAGATGATATGTCATTTCATTGTAGGGTGTCGGGATCCCGAGCTCTGCTCCCATCCTTACCACGGCGCCGGAAAACATGTCTATCTCTGTATGGCGGCCTGCATCCAGATCCTGCAGCGTCGAATAGCGTGCGCTGTCCGCAACCTTGCTCCCTGTCAATGAGCTTTTGTCTGCAAGGGAAAGATCGATACCTTTTGCTTGGGCTATGGCATCTACTTCTTCTATAAGTTTCGTCCTTATAAAAGCCAAATGCTCACTGTCCCTGTATGCTCCCCTTCCGCAGCCGATCATGGCCTGCCCCAGATTAAGGCCTGTGTTAAGCCTGAACTTTGTCCAGATCTCGCTCATGATCACATCCGATTCCCGGAAATGCAGTTCTGTTCCCGTAAAGAGTTCAGTGATCGCTTTGATCCTCTCGTTTCCTCTGTCACGGGTCTTTTCCCCGTAGATCATGCCTTTTGTTGTCTCCGGATCAAATGCGATCTTATTCCCGTTCCTGCGGGATGCTACCTTCATAACCGAATAGACCATATGTTCTTCGCCTATGTGCTCTGCAATGATCTCTTCGCTGTCGACTCCGTTCATCACACTCATTACCATGGTATGGTCATCCACTATCTGCCCGATGTCGTCAAGTGACGGCCTGAGTGCATTATATTTCAGGGCAACTATCAGCAGATCGATGCCTTCAGCTTCCGCCGGGGTTTTTACGGCCGGGAAATACTGTTCATCATTGATGCAGAGTCCTTCTTTTTCAAGGCGGGCTCTTCTCTCCCCGTCCGCTATCACACATACATTTATGTCTTTTTTCTGAAGCAGCCCCCACAGCATGTAACAGCCTACAGCGCCTGCTCCCATTATTGCGATGTTTGTCAGTTTCATTTTATCACCTCGTTAAACTTCTGACGGCACATGGCTATAAAATCCAGGACAGCCGGCGCATGATAACCGACCTCCATGACCGCGATGGCAAGTGTGCTCACGGTATCATGTGTAGAAAGCGGTATCAGGTCCAGCGGGGAGTCTTCTTCAAATGCATAGGCGTGAAGATTATTCAGAAACAGTTCCGGGTACACGCTTATCCCCATGCCGCCTTCGGCGAGTGAAAATGCGGTTTCGATATTCTCGGTTTCAAGGATCACATTTGGCAGAAAACCGTTCTTCTCCAGATAAACATCAAAGACTGTCCTTACACGGTTGCCCGGTCTTAACAGGATAAACGGCTGTGATCTTAATATGCTGATATCAAACCCTTTCCAGTTTTCCATGCGCATCACTGCTGCATCCTTTCCCAACAGCTGTTCTGATATTGTTTTCGGACAAACCAGAAACAGCCGCTCGGTAAGCAGCGGATGGACCATTGTTCCCGGCACATCTATAGGCGCATAGTCAATGATGACATCTGTTTCTCCCTTTTCAAGCCATTCTTTCAGCTGCCGGGAGTTGCCTTCCATCAGACGTATCTCTACCAGAGGATGTTTTTTACGGAAATCAGGCAGAAGAGACGGCAGTATCGCACGCCCGCAGGTATAGGTGATCCCGATCCTCAGTTTCCCGCGGCGGTGATCACTTATCTCATCGGCTTCACGGATGATCTCCTGCTCCAGGTCACAGATCCGCTGAGCCAGCAGGGCCAGCCGTTCCCCCGCATACGTGAGTTTTAATTCAGGCCCCCGTTCAAACAGCGTAACGCCCAGTTCCTCCTCCAGTTTAGATATATGTTCACTGAGTGACTGCTGGGATATAAACAGTTTCTGGGCTGCATGTGTGATATTTTTTTCTTCCGCAGCGCGGAGGAAATATTGAAGATTCCGGAAATTCATGGATCCACTCCTTTCAATGCAATCATTATGTCACAGGAAATATCCTGTGGCAACATTAAGTGAAAGCGTGTTTGCCATAAACCGTTCAGTATTATTTAATAATTTATATAAAAGGCAATTATTATATGCCGCGTAAAAAATGTCATTCACGCGTTTCTTGTTTAAAAAAGGGGGATTTCAATTGATCGGAAGAAAAAAACTCGTGGTCAAGGAGAGCTGGTGCAAAGGCTGCGGCATCTGCGCTGCTTTCTGCCCGAAAAACGTTCTCGCGATAAAGAATGAAAAGGTGACCATCGCAGCTGAAGAACAGTGTATTTCCTGTGGTTTATGCGAACTTCGCTGTCCTGATTACGCGATCTACCTTGTAAATGTGGAAGAGTGAGGAGGATTTAACAATGTCGAAAACTGTATTGATGCAGGGAAATGAAGCCGCTGTGGAAGGTGCGATCGCTGCAGGTATGCGTTTTTTTGCAGGATATCCCATCACTCCGTCTACAGAGATCGCTGAGCACAGCGCTGTAAGGCTGCCCCAGGAAGGCGGTAAGTTTATTCAGATGGAAGATGAGCTGGCCTCCATAGCAGCCGTTCTTGGCGCTTCAGCAACCGGAGTAAAATCAATGACTGCCACTTCAGGACCGGGGTTCTCTCTTATGCAGGAGAACATCGGTTACGGCGCAATGGCTGAAATACCATGTGTGATCATAGATGTGCAGAGGATGGGGCCTTCAACCGGCCTGGCAACCAGTCCTGCACAGGGCGACTACATGCAGGCAAAATGGGGTACTCACGGAGACCATCCGGTGATAGCGCTTTCACCATCTTCCGTGCGGGAAACTTACACCCTGATCATCCGTGCCTTCAATCTGGCAGAAAAGTACCGCACTCCCGTGATCTTTCTGATGGATGAGATCATCGGCCACATGCGTGAAGGTGTGGAGCTTCCCAATCCCAACACACTGATCATAAACCAGCGTAAGATGTCGTTCCACGATGGAGCCCATAAAAAGTGCTACTATGTTCCGGAGGGCGAATATGTGCCTGCAATGAAGCCTTTTGGCCAGGGTGAACGCTACAATATCACCGGACTTGTTCACGATGAATCAGGCTTCCCCACAAACAGGCACGACATTGCCGACAAGCTTTGCAGAAGGCTTCTGGATAAGGTTGATAAGAATTCCGATGACATTATCCGTGTGGAGGAATATGCAATGGACGATGCAGAGACTGCGATCGTCTGCTTTGGCGGAACTGCACGTGCCGTCATGGCTGCTGTGAAAAAAGCGAGGGCAGCCGGCAGGAAAGTCGGCATGTTCCGGCCTGTCACAGTCTGGCCGTTCCCTGAAAAACTGCTTAAAGAACGGCTGTCCGGATTGAAAAACATTCTTATGGTCGAACATAACAACGGCCAGATGCTTCTTGAAGTCCAGCGCACGGTTGCCGGGAAACTGCCTGTTGAGTTTCTGGGCCGGATCGACGGCACGGTGATAACGCCGGACGACATACTGGCAAAGCTTGAAGAAATGGAGGGAACAGATAATGTCAAGTGATCTTGTACATCTTTACATGAGGATCGATCATCTTCCGCAGATCTGGTGCCCCGGCTGCGGTAACGGAGTTATCATGCGCGATGTGGCTGTCGCAATAGATGAACTGATCAAAGATCCGGATGAAACGATCAGCCGGGAAAACATCGTCATCGTATCCGGTATAGGCTGCTCTTCGCGTGCGGCAGGTTATCTGGACTTTAACTCCATTCATACAACTCATGGACGCGCCATAGCCTTTGCCACAGGAATAAAAATGGCGAATCCCAAGTTGAATGTGATCGTGCTCACAGGTGACGGTGACTGCTCTGCCATAGGCGGAAATCACCTGATCCACGCTGCCAGGAGAAATCTGGGCATGACAGTTATCGCCTTCAATAATGACATATACGGCATGACCGGAGGTCAGTATTCACCAACGACACCTAATGGCGATCTGGCCACCACTGCTCCATACGGAAACGTGGACCGTCCTTTTGACATAGCTGAACTGGCATCAGGCGCAGGCGCTTCTTTCTGTGCAAGAGGCGATGTATTCCATGCCCGCGAGACGATAGACATAATGAAGAAAGCGATCCTGCATAAGGGTTTTGCTTTTGTGGATGTATATTCCGTCTGCCCAACATATTACGGACGAAAGAATAAAAAAGGCGACGCTGTGGAAATGCTGAAATGGCAGAAAGAGAATCTCATTCCGGCAGGCCGGTTTTACAACATGAAGGAATCCGACCGTGCCGGCAAAAAGGTCATCGGCATTCTTTCCTACAATGATTATCCTGAATATACCGAGGAATACGCAAAAGTAATTTCCATGAGCCGCAATAATAAGAAAAAATAAGGAGACCGCGCAATGAATAAAGAACAGTATGAAATGCGTTTTACAGGTTCCGGCGGCCAGGGTGTGATCCTTGCAAGTGTCATCATCGCGGAGGCAGCTGTGATAAGCGGTCTGCACACTATCCAGTCACAGGCTTACGGACCTGAAGCAAGGGGCGGCCTAAGCAAGGCCGAAACAATAATAAGCCGCCGGGAAATATGGTTTTCGAAAGTGACTTCACCGGATTTTCTGCTCGCGCTGACTCAGCCCTCTTTGACTGCCTATACCAGGGAATTGGCAGATGATGCCGTGATAATGATGGATGACAGCCTCGAGCTTCCTGACGGTATTGACGCCTCCAGGGTCATTTCGATCCCCATTCTCAGAACGGCAAAGGAAACTGTCGGCAAAGCCTTTACCGCTAATATTGTATCCATAGGCGCGATCAATGCTGCCCTTAAGCTGTTTTCCGAAAAGGATCTGCTTGAAGCCGTAAAACGCCATATTCCTGCAGGAACTGAAGAGATCAATAAAAAGGCTCTGTCTGAAGGGGCTGCTCTGATAACTTCCGCCCAGTCTGCCGCATTTGCCGTGAAACTGTAATGAAAAAGAAAACTGCCGTCACTTCAGTGGCGGCAGTTCATGTATGTCGTAATTATCGTGGTATATCTTAAAAGCTGTTTCCGTATCACCGGACAGTTCTATCAGCGCACCTGCCTGGAACATTGCTGACAGGCTCCCCGACGGCGCCTTCCATGCTGCGTTCGAGATTACTTCCAACCTTTCATTTCCCGGCATGTTTGCCCTCAGTATCGACAGCGCTCTGAAAAGCAGTGTTCCGGTCGCAATGTGATAGTCGCTGGATATGATGGCGATCTGTCTGACCTTGGGATAACGTGCTGCCAGAATATCGTAGGTAAAGATGGCGTTCTGCGATGTTGTAATGGAATTGTCCTCAATGATTATCCGTTTCTCATCAATGCCGTTTGCGGCCAGCCACTTTGCCATCTCCCCTGCTTCCGTCACAGTTTTGTTTTGCGCCGCCGTTCCGCCACCGGTACAGACAATATAGGCTTTCGGATACTTCTCCGCGCTGTTCTTTACGACTTTCAGCCGTTCTATCAGTTCCTCGCGCATTGTCCCGTCCGGATTGAGCTGAAATCCGAGTACGACTATACAGAGCTCTCCGGAGTCCGGAAGTCCGTCGGGCAGGACATCATAGTTGAGCACCAGATCCTCATTCAGTGAAGTCCAGATGTCTGTTATCTTCTCCCAGCGTGTACCGAGGTTCTCATCAACAGACCTGAGTTCTTTCAGCAGGTCTTTCATGTGAGGCAGCGCTTCATCTCCGTAACTGCCGTAGTCCACAGTAAGTTCTTCTATTATCTCCTGCGCGCTCCTTGATGATCTTTGCGGCCCGCATGCCGCTGCCATGAGCAGAAGTACTGCGATCATCACCAGGCTTATTGCGCGTGTCAGTTTTTTCATTTTCCCCTCCGCTGTTCGGGCATTTACAATAATTCCCTTATCTCTCTTTCACTCAGGTTTGCTTTTTTATAGTTTTCTCTTCCGCGTTCGCGCTCTGTCTTTATCCTGTCTTCAGATATCGGCGCCAACACATCCCTGGCACATATGGCAACCTGGTCAGGGCGGTCCAGATGAGGGCCAAATGACTGTCTGCCCCTTGTATACAGCAGGCATCCATCCTTAAGGAAGAAAAAGTTATATTCCCTGATCTCCGCCAGATATGCGATCACTTTGTCACCAAAACTGTTTAAAAGGTTTCTGAATATCTGAGATACATATAGTGGCTGGAACTTTTCGCTCCCGGACGCCACATTCAGGTTTAAAATGGCATATCTGCTTATCTCCAGTATAAGCGGCAGTATCACTTTTTCATCGGGAATGCGGCTCAGCGGCACTGCCATCCTGTAATCTCTCATCCTCGAGATCATTAGATCGGCGCAGCTGCAGTCACCCGATGCGATCAGTTTTTCCGCTGCTTTTACAGCATCATAATAATCCCCTTTTTCAAGGACGTTCCTGAGCCCGGCGGTTTCATCACTGCTTTTTTTGTTTGATCTGAAGCTGAATAATCCCATCTGTTCTGACCTGGTTCCAAACATTTTGTCTGCATATTATATCATGTTCACTATTACTCGTTCATTTCTTTTGTATTATACTAACACACGGAGGTGCAAATATATGAAGTTTGACGTTAAAAAGCCTGAGCTTTCACCTGAGGAGAAAGCCCTTTCAATATCAAAGTATTATGACCTGCCTTTCCATTATCTGGATCCGGTGAGGCTTCAGATCCTTGAAGCAGGTCCCATAGACCCGGCGGCAGCTACTTTGCCCGATCACCTTACCGACCTTATCAGACTTGAGGGATATGTCCCGGGTTCTGATTACGGATACTGCATGCTGGATGACGGATCAGGCTTTGTTGCAACTTACAATGTGTTTCACAATGCTGACATGGACATGCTGAAGTGGTGGTTTCCCTGGATGAACACAAAATCGTCTAATCAGCCTGCAGGAAAAGGAAACATAAAATACAAGGTCTGGTGCCCGTATGGTCATTTTGACCACGGCATGGCTGTTGACTCCGATGGGAACATGGTGCCCAGAGCCGCTGAAGCTCTTGACCTGACCCTTGACGGAGATCCTGTTGACAACATTTACATGCACGACCTGGATCCGCTGGAATTCGGGCTTTCCTTAGAGCGCAAGGCAGAACTTGATGCTGCCGGCGTAATTTACGGGATATCCTATGAGACATTTGACT
>JAZOAJ010000126.1:0-2395 GCA_045595385.1 Lachnospiraceae bacterium
AAATGTCAGGATGATGACATCATTTGACGTAAACACCGTAAGAACGGAAACTATGACATACAGATAAACGAACAGCGTTTTCTGGCTGGTCCTTGCCCTGCTGAGAACATAGCTCGCAAGGAATCTGAAAAAGCCTATCTCATCCAGGAATATCGACATCATGGACATGGAAAGGAACAGCACAAGGATCTTGATCGGATTTATGGCAGTATCCGCTGTCATGCCGGCCCACACATCCCTTATCGGCGCGCGGCCGGAAATGACCATGACAAGAGCACCCGCCATTACTATCATCCAGTACAGGCCGATGCTCTTTCCTTTTATCTCTATTCCCGGTTTTATAAGGACGGCTGATATCAGCGCAGTGATCGTCGCCGCCGAAATGCTTATTACTGCTGTCATGCCATTTGCATAAAAAGACTGCCGCACATACAGTGCGGCAGCTTCTCACATTCTGTCGTCTGATTACTCAACTGTGTAAGGCAGCAGAGCGATATGTCTTGCTCTCTTAACAGCTGTTGTGACTGCTCTCTGATGCTTAGCGCACGTGCCTGTGATCCTTCTGGGCAGGATCTTTCCTCTTTCAGAGATGTACTTCTTAAGTGTAGCTACATCCTTGTAATCAACAGGCTGAACATTCTCACCACAGAATACGCATACTTTCTTTCTTCTGCGGATAGTGGTCCTCTTTCTCGGAGCATCACTTTTCTCTGTCTTTGTAAATGCCATAATTATGACCTCCTATTTGTAAAAAACGGTTTAATTAAATGGCAAACCCTCGTCTTCCAATCCGTCAGGAATACTCATAAATCCTTCACCTGCAGCCTGTACGGGTACGCGCGGCTGCTCCTGCGCCGGTGCCTGAGGCTGAGATGTACCAGCCTGGGTTCCCTTGCTCTCGGCAAATTCTACATTCTCAACAACGACGTCTGTTGTGTAGACTTTCTGACCATCCCTGTTTGTGTAGCTTCCGGTCTGGATACGGCCTTCAACACAAACCTTGGTTCCCTGCTTTACGTATCTCTCGAAGAAATCTGCAGTCCTTCCAAATGCCACGCAGCTGATGAAATCAGCGCTCTGGTCTCCGTCACGTTTGAACCTTCTGTCAACGGCGATCGTAAATCTCGCAACTGTTGTTGAGTTATCACCCTGTGAAGATCTGATATCGGGATCTCTTGTAAGTCTTCCCATTAAAATGACTTTATTCATGGTATCTCCTTAATTAATGCGAGTGATCAGTGCCATTTGCTGCATTGCTTACTTAAATTACTCTTCGTCTTCTCTGACAACCAGATATCTGATGACGCCGTCCAGGATCCTGAGTTCTTTTTCAAGATCGTTAGGGCATTCAGAATTCTCTGACTCGAAATATACGAAGTAATAGTAAGCTTCGCTCATCTTCTGGATCTCGTAAGCAAGTTTCTTCTTGCCCCAGTCATCAACATTGGTAACTGTTCCCTGATATCTTTCAACGAAACCTTTTACCTTCTCGATAACTGCTGCGCGATCCTCATCTTCGAGCTTAGCACTGACTACAACTGCTATTTCGTATTTGCTCATGTCTCGCACCTCCTTTTGGTCTCTGGCCTCCTGTCAACGCAGGAAGCAAGGAATATTATCACAAGTGGTCATTTTAGCATGGGGCTGTAAATATTGCAAGGAAAAAATCACATCCCCGCAGCGGCTTTTTCCTTCTTCATCACATTTGCGTAATAGAAGATCACCATGACCGCTCCGCTGACCACCCAGGACAGCGGCTCTGCAAAGCAGATCCCGAGGAATCCGATGACCGGGGCGAGCACCAGCGCGCAGAAGAACCTGGTGCAGAGCTCGACCGCGGTACCGATGATCGGGATCACTTTTCTCTTCATGCCCTGTATGGACATCCTGTATATCATGACTATCGTCTGGGTAAATATGAACGGGACGACTATCCTGAGCATCAGCTGCCCGTTCGCTATGACCTCGGCATTTTCAGTATTTGTGACCAGCCTTATCAGCTCGCCTCCGAACAGAAATGCCGCGGCAGCAGTAAACACATTGATCACAATGTTAAACAGGACACCGGTATATATTCCCCTGGTTATCCTGTCCAGCTTTCCTGCGCCGTAATTCTGCGCCGCGAAAGTCGCGCCTGTATTTGCCATTCCAATCGACGGGATTATCGCAAAGCTCCTGATCTTCTGGGCTGCTGCCTGTGCGGTGATGGCAGCGCTGCCGAGCGCATTTACCGCCCCCTGGACCGCCATGTCCCCTATGGCGAACAGCGAATTGGAAACAGCTGCGGCTGCTCCCATCGGGAACATTTCCTTAATAAGCACACGGTTGCCCCTGAAGTCTTCCCTTTGCAGCCGCATTTCGGGATAATTCACGTAGAAATAGATTCCTGAAAGGA
>JAZOAJ010000127.1:0-3008 GCA_045595385.1 Lachnospiraceae bacterium
CCTAAGACCGCTTGGCCATCCGACTTGTATTCGATCATGTCCGCTATCAGGTTTGTATTTGTTACGACTACTTCGTAGGCCTTTTCCGGTCCCAGGTAGTCAAATTCCGCCATCATCTCCTCTGTTGTCCTGTAATACAGAGGCGGCTGTTCATCCGCGTCAGGATAGTTCTGGGCATCCATGATTATCCTTCTGAATATCTCATCATGGGGGTCAAGGAAATGAACGTCTCCTGTCGCGCAGACTTTCTTTCCGTACCTGTCGCCCAGCTCTATGACCTTCCTGTTAAGGTCACGGAGCCCTTCTTCATTTTTGACTTTGTGGCCTTTCAGATCCTGTTCATAGTTCCTTACCAGGAACCTGTTATTTCCGATTGGCTGGATCTCCAGATAATCATAGTATTCAGTGATGTATTTAAGCCGCTCTTCACTCTCGCCTGAAAGGATCGCGTCCATCAGTTCACCTGCAACACAGGCGGAACCGACGATTATCCCCTCTCTGTATCTGTTCAGGACGCTCCTCGGTATCCTGGGTCTTCTGTTGAAATAATTGATATGCGAAAATGAGATGAGCCTGTAAAGGTTAATACGGCCTGTCTCATTTGCCGCAAGAAGGACGATATGGTAGTATCTTTTCTTCTTCGCGTTGTTTATGGCTGTCTCGGTCATCTTGTCGGGATAAATGAAGCTGCCATCCTCATTCTGCCTTAACAGCTCAATATCGCCAGCAGGGTCTTTAAGTACGGGATCGTCATCATCATCGACCAGATATCCTTCAACTCCGTAGATCAGCTTCTGAAGAGGGCATTCCTTTTCTTTCTTTTTAAATGCGCTCTGAACATCCTGAAATGCGTGAAAGGCCGGCGGAAATCCCTGTACCACGCCATGATCGGTGATGGCTATTGTCCTGTGCCCCCAATCAGCTGCCCGTTTTATGAGTTTAGGTATGTTAGTCAGGGCATCCATGTCCGAGAACTGAGTGTGCAGATGAAGCTCAACTCTCTTGACCGGCGCATTGTCTTTCCTGTCAAATATCGGCGCATCCACTTTTTTGATCCCGTTTACGCGGGAGATCATGTACTCGCCTTCGAAATTGTCATATTCCACCTTGCCGTTAACAAGGACGTGCAAGCCGCGGCTTAGCTTACTTTCGAGATCTTCCTCACCCTCTGCAAGGAAGAGTTTCATCGAGATCGAATCTGTATAGTCGGTTATGTCGACTTTCAGTATCCTGAACCCGTTTTTTGTCACGGACAGCTCACTGCTGCATATCTCACCGTCAACAATAACGCTCCTCATGTCGCCGAGAATGTCTTCTATGGCAGTGGCAACGCCTTCAAATGACTTGCCGTAGAGCATGTCAGGATCTGTTTCTTTCTTTTTTCTGGAATATTTTTTAGAGGATGACGTACTTGCTCCGCCGCCCGGGGCATATGTAGGGGCGGAAACATCAACATGGACGATCTCGCTCATGTCGGCATACTCATATTCATCATCCTGATAGAAAGCTTCAGGTATTTCTTCTGTCTGCGGGGCCGGTTCTTCATAAACAGGGGCAAAAGGCTCCTGATATGGAGCCAGAACTGTATTTTCGATCTCAACCCTGATCATTCCCTGCAGCAGCTTGTCTGATATGGCTGTACAAAGTGCCTTCAAGGTCTCTTCCGCAATATCATCCTGAGAGTCTGTCCTTACTCTGATGAATCCCCCTGCGGTTACTTTCGAAACCTGCTCCACATTCAGTTTTTCTGCCGCTGCCTGTAATTCAGGAGACAGTTCCAGTCCCTGAAATACATCTGAAAAATTTTTCAAATCTATTTACCCCAGTTATCAAGTTCCTTTTTAAGTACATCCAGAAGCTGCTCTTCCGGTATCGTTCTGATGATCTCTCCTTTTTTGATCAGCAGACCGCATCCTTTTCCCCCTGCGATCCCGAGATCCGCTTCCTTGGCTTCTCCGGGTCCGTTTACAACGCAGCCCATTACTGCGAGATCCAGGTCCAGATCATAGCCGGAAGCAAGCGTTTCCACCTTATTTGCCAGTGATATGAGATCTATTTCCGTCCTTCCGCATGTAGGGCATGAGATCACATTTATACCGCCCTTCCGGAGCCCAAGGTTCGATAGTATCTTTTTAGCGCTCTTTATCTCTTCGACCGGATCTCCAGTGAGCGATACCCTGATGGTATCTCCAATGCCTGCGTACAGGATTATGCCAAGGCCTTCAGCGGATTTTATGTTTCCGGAAAAAAGCGTACCTGACTCAGTGATCCCTACATGAAGGGGATGATCCGTCTTTTCAGAGATCAGCTCATGTGCTTTGGCACAAGTGATTATGTCTGAACTCTTAATGCTTATGACAAGGTTGTCATATCCCATGTCCTCTATTATCCGGACATTTGCCAGTGCACTTTCGACTATTCCCTCCGCCGTAACGCCGTTATACTTTTCAACCAGGTCCTTTTCCAGCGAACCGGAATTGACGCCTACGCGGATGGGGATGTTCCTTTCTTTTGCGCAGTCAACGACTGCCTTTACCCTTTCCCTTGAGCCTATGTTGCCCGGATTGATACGTATTTTATCTGCACCGTTTTCGATGGCCATAATGGCCATTTTATAGTCAAAATGTATGTCTGCCACAAGCGGTATGGATATCTCTTTTTTTATCTCCCTGAGAGCTTTTGCGGCGCTTTCAGTCGGTACGGTACACCTGACTATCTCGCAGCCGGCAGCTTCCAGCCTGTGGATCTGTTCCACTGTAGCCTTTACATCGTCAGTCCTGGTATTTGTCATGGACTGGATGGCTATCGGGCTTCCGCCCCCGATGGTCACATTTCCGATCTGTACTTTTCTTGTCTTTTCCCTGTATGTCATTTAGCCCTGCTTTCTAAAACAGTTTGATCACGTCGTTTACGAGCACGACCATCGCAAGAAGGAATATCAGTGATGCTCCTATGACAGTTACGATACCTTCAACCTTTTTGGGAACCGGTTTCCTTATTATCGCCTC
>JAZOAJ010000128.1:0-3348 GCA_045595385.1 Lachnospiraceae bacterium
CCTGCTGACAAGTGTTCCGCCGGCCGCTCTAACGCCGGTATACATTGTAGGCGGGTGACCGGTGTAAGGGATGATCCTTGAACTTATGCCTGCCGCTTTAGCGCAGGTAAATACAAAATCCGCGCACCAGCCTTCGACAACATCCAAAGAAGATGCGGTTGCCCTGTTGTTTGCCATTGCAATGGCAACAAGCGCCTCAGCATCAGTCATACCGGAAATATCAACGTCATCATCGATCGTGAGTTCGCTGGTGGCATGCGTTTCCATGTGAAGAGCAGCCATGCCGAGCAGAATGACTCCAAGCAGTATCGCTAAAAATGATATGGCTTTGATCAGTGGTTTTTTATTCATTAAAAACTCCCTAAAAATAAAAATTATTACGAAATTGTTACATTATTCTAACATAATTAAGAACGGTTGTCACCCCTGAAATTATCTTCCAGGAAATCCGTCTGAAGCCTCACTATCTCCTCGCGGGTTGAAGCAAGAAAGCATTTTTCACGGAGTTCTTTCAAACGGTCGTGATATGAACGTACTTCCTGTTCATATCTTGTGATGTTTCCCACGCCCAGCCACTTGGACACCTTGATCTTTACGCCGCTTAAGCGGGGGCACTCCCCTTCCTGGAGAAAATATGAAAAACATCCGTCATCATGATAGATCCTTGCAAGAGGAAACATCCTGCAGATCCCCGGACGGAAAGCATGGATGGAACATCTGCCTTCATCATTCAGGAAAACGCACTCGTCCTGATCGGATTTTTTTCCAAGGACCGGCAGAAGAACATTGTTTACCAGTGTTATCTCGATCAGTCCGTTTGCCAGCAGATCGTCAAAGCTCTTATGCAGGCCTTCCTTCAGCCTGTCCATGTCCCATTTGTCGAGGGTTATGCGCTCCGCCCTGTCCCTGCAGCATTCCGAGCAGCCCCTGCAGTCATTGCATCCGAGCCTGGCCATGTCATTTGCCTGAAGGAGCTTTTCGGGGGATATGAGGTTTTCATCAATGTCTCTTATCATATTTCAAGCTTTTCCAGAAAGGCGTCCAGTTCTGAGCAGACAGCGGTGATCCGGTCTTTTGTTATTCCGTCATAATGGATACCGCAGGAGATGACGACAGGAACCCCGAAGCGTTCACATAGAACTGCCGCCCATCTGTCTGAAACGGCACTGTCCCGGTGTCCTTCAAATTCATGTGTGATCACAGGCTGCCCGGGCTGCGCGATGGATACGGCCCCGATGTGCGCGCTGTCCCCGCCGGCGATCAGGACATTTATCCCTCTGCCTGTGTCAAGGATATTTATGTTTATTGGTTTCTCAAGCACCTGCAGAGTGTAGGTCTTTTCAGCCATCTGATCCATACTACCTTTCATATATGAAAATTTTATGTTTAGCTCCACAATAATTATAGTATAATTCAAAAAACTGGTCATATACATACAAATTTGCATTATTGGAGACCGCATGAAAAAGAAGATCCTGAGGATAGTTCCCATATTGCTGGCGCTTTGCGTGCTGATGCTTTCGGTATCGGGATGTAAAAATAAGCCGGACCCGGCAACGGCGCAGACAACTGAAACCGTAAGCGTAACGACGACCGCGGAAACAACGTCACAGGCAGCGGCGGGAACAGAAACTGCTGTGCAGGAAACCACAGCCGCAGAGACTGACACAGAACAGGAAACAACTGCAGAGGCGGACGGAGTATCTGTCACAATAGACGGGACATATACCAGTAAAGAAGAAGTGGCCGCCTATATCCATGAATTCCGGTGCCTTCCGTCCAACTTTATCACTAAATCCGAGGCGCAGGCCCTTGGGTGGGACAGCGGCAAAGGCAATCTCTGGGCAGTTGCAGAAGGCAAATCGATAGGAGGAGACCGGTTCGGCAATTATGAAGGGTATCTTCCAAAAGCCAAAGGCCGTGTCTATTATGAATGTGATATCGGATATGATGGAGGAAAACGGGGACCGGAGAGGATAGTCTTCTCAAATGACGGCCTTATCTATTATACGAAAGACCACTATAACACATTTGAACTTCTGTACGGTGAAGAGTGAGTATCGGAGGAAAACAATGGAAAAGATCTTAGACGCTGCCTTCCTCGGAGAAAGGCAGCAGGCACATGAATATCTGGCACAGATGCTCGATCTGCCGTCATATTACGGAAGAAACCTGGACGCACTCCATGACTGCCTCAGTGAGATGAGGGAAATAAAGCTCATTATAAAGAATACTCAGCTTGCGGGGGATTATTTCCGCATTCTGCTGCCGGTGCTTGCGGATTCATGCAGCGAAGTCATCCTTGAGGAGGAAAGCGCGGAGATCGAAGCGGACTATGATGACAGCAGCGACGGCGATAATTAATAAACCGTTTTGAATGCGGCAGGTATATATGCCGCTATGTCAGATGAGATAAGCCCTATCTCACCTAAGTCTTCTGCCGCAAGATCGCCTGCGGTCCCGTGTATCCACATGCCTATGGCGGCGGAATCTGCAGGCGTGTAACCCTGGCCGTTAAGAGCGGCAATTATGCCGGTTAGGACATCGCCGGACCCTCCGGTGGCCATTCCGGGGTTCCCGGTAGGATTTAAAAATGTATTTTCAGGGGTGCCGGCAAGAGAGCCGGCACCTTTCAGCACTATAACAGATCTGTATTTCTCAGATAAAGTCCTGAATGCATCCAGCCTTCCTTCAGCGGACGAATAATCGAATGAAGCTCCGCTAAGGAGCCTTCTAGCCTCGCCGACATGGGGCGTAAGGGTGATATCTGCCCCGCACTTCAGGACCAGTTCGGTGAGTTCAGCGGATGACGAGATCATGTTCAGGGCATCGGCGTCAAGCACCAGCCTTCCCTGATATCTCTTAAGGATGTCGGCAAGGATCTGTCTTACGATCGTTTCCTGCCCGAGCCCGGGGCCGGCGGCTATCGCGCTGTATTCGCTCAGATCACAGCCTTCGGAGTATGCAACGCAAGTGGCTTCAGGGACTGCAGTCTGGAGGATCCCGAGGAGAGGACTGTCAAGCGAGGGCAAAAGAAACCTGACCAGGCCGCTGCCGCTCCTTAAAGCCGCCCTTCCGCACAGTATTGCCGCTCCGGCCATGCCTGCAGAGCCCGCAAAAATGAGGACTTTCCCGAAATCACCTTTGTGCGCGGCGCGCTCTCTTTTAATGATCCTGCTGCTGACATATTCCCTGCTCAGACTTATCATACTGATACCCTCCGGATCTGTCGATTTGAGCATATTATACATTAATCGGAGAAATTTGTAAGATTATGTGTTACAATATCAAATTGTATATTTATAGACTGAAAACAATATATTGATAAAGTAGGAAGTTTTGCGAATG
>JAZOAJ010000129.1:0-4996 GCA_045595385.1 Lachnospiraceae bacterium
GCAATAAGCCTTCAGTTCTTCGTCAACAGGCTTGGGCCGTCCTCCCGGACCTTCACCGAATACATCCCCCATGCGTCTTTCAAAAGACAGTGAGACCGGAAGAAGAGCCTCATCATTCGGATTCATGTATATCTCATCAAACAGCGCGGCAGCTCCTGCATGATCAGGATGCCCGTGAGCATCTATGCAGATGATCGGAAGATCCGTCAGGCTCTCCACGAATTTTCTCAGTGTATCCGTTACTCCGAATCCGCAGTCTACAAGAGCGGCTTTTTCCTGTCCGATCACAAGATACATCATCACTCCCCTTTCAGCGGATGGATGGTGACGTTCCATTATGCTGTACAGCCCTTTTCCCAAGTTCGTTTCTTTGTAAACATTAAACATTTGATATTCTCTATTTTTATTGTAGTTGAAAATTAAATGAATAAAAAAGTAATAAAATTACGACCGGATATATTTGTTATACCCGGTCGCATGTCAACTTTTATCTTTTTATAAGTTATTCAGCTGCCTTGCCCTACAGCATGCAACAAAGTGATCAGGCATAAGTTCTTCAAGTTTCTGAGGCTGCTGGCACTCCTCTGTAGCATACTCGCATCTGGGGAAGAACCTGCATCCCGGCTTTGGATTTATGGGGCTCATCAGCTCGCCTTTCAGGTGTATCCTTTCACGCGGTTTGTCTATGTCGATCGTTGGGATCGCTGAAAGCAGGGCCTTTGAATAAGGATGCAGCGGATGATCAAACAGTTCCTGTGACGGGCTTGTCTCAACAAGCTGTCCCAGATACATAACGCTTATGTCATGCGAAATAAATCGTACTACAGACATGTCATGTGTAACAAACATGTATGTCAGACCAAAATCTTTCTGAAGATCCTGAAGCAGGTTGATGATCTGCGCCTGGATTGAAACGTCCAGAGAAGCAACAGGCTCATCACAAGCTATGAACTTCGGATCCATTGCAAGCGCACGCCCGATACCGACACGCTGGCGTCTTCCTCCTGAAAGCTCATGAGGATAGCTCATCCTCAGACGGCCTGATATACCTATCATGTCCATCAGACGGCGGATCTCTTTATTTAAGGATTCACCTTTCTGATACTTACCTGAAAGTACCAGCGGCTCCTTCAGTGTGTCTTCCACAGTGTATCTGGGGTTCAGAGTCATGTACGGATCCTGGAATATGATCTGCATATGGTTCCTGAGGCGCTTTATCATTGCCTTGTTCGGATGTGTCATGTCCTCGCCTTCGAAGAACATCTTTCCGCCCGTAGGCTCCTGCAGATGGATGATGGTCCTGGCAAGCGTGCTCTTGCCGCATCCGGACTCGCCTACGACTCCCATCGTGGTTCCCTTTTCAAACTTCATGCTGATCTTGTCAACAGCATGCAGCTGTCCCTTCGGGGTCTTGAAATATCTCTCCAGCTCCTGGAGTTCTATAAGGGTACTCATGCCTTCCCCTCCTTTTCTCTGATTGCCTTTACTTCATCTATCCTGCAGCACTGGCATTTATGTGTTCCGCCAAGCTCAACAACAGGCATCTTGCCGCTCTTGCATTTATCTGTAACATAAGGGCACCTTGTGTTGAACTTGCACCCGTCAGGAAGGTCTGACGGTTCAGGCATTACACCCTCTATCGGCTGCAGGCGCTCGCCCTGTCCATGCATGTCAGGGATGGCTCCGAATAATCCTATTGTGTACGGATGGCGCGGATCTTTAAAAACTTCACGCCTTGAACCGTACTCAACGATCTCGCCTCCGTAAAGAACTGCCACATAGTCGCACATCTCTGCGACTATTCCAAGGTTATGTGTGATCAGAAGAAGAGCTGTATTCTTTTCATGCATCAGGGTACGCATCATGTCCAGAACCTGCGCCTGGATAGTAACGTCAAGCGCTGTTGTAGGTTCATCTGCCAGAAGCAGTTTCGGACGGCATGAAAGACCTATTGCCACCTCAACTCTCTGCTGCATTCCGCCTGAGAACTGATGAGGATATTCACGTACACGCTCCTCACCTATTCCGACTTCCTTGAGCATGTCTATTGAGATCTTCTCCGCTTTCTTTTTAGGCATTCCCGGATTGTGAAGTCTTACAACAGATGACACCTGATCTATGACTCTCTTAACAGGGTTCAATGCCGTCATAGGATCCTGGAAGATCATTGAGATCTCCTCGCCACGGATCTTCAGCATCTGTTCTTCACTGGCTGCAGCCATCTCAACGCCTTCATACCACATCTCGCCCCTGATCCGGCTTGATATCTCCGGAAGTATCTTGAGCAGAGCTTTAGCGATAGTGCTCTTGCCGCAGCCTGATTCACCAACAAGTCCGAGTGATTCGCCACGCTTTATATCAAAGCTTACTCCGTTGACAGCCTGGATCAGCTGAGTTCCTGAAGTGTACTCAACCCACAGATCGCGGACTGAAAGAATGGTTCCGGGCTCTGCGCCGGGTATTTCACCGGTCAGACCGTTATGGTGATGATGTCCGTGTCTGCCTTTGTCATCATCTTTGTCCCATCCAAAACTATGACCTTCTTTATGGCCATGCCTGCCTTCATCTTCTTTATTCCATCCATGAGGAGGTCCGTCATGATGACCTTCTTTCCAGGTCATTTCTTTTTCTTTTTCTTTCATAACCATCCTCCTTATTTCTTCATCCTGGGATCCATTGCGTCACGAAGGCCATCGCCGAACAGCGAGATTGAAAGCACTGTAAGTCCTATCATTACACAAGGTCCTATGAGCATCAGCGGGTAATATCTGATGAATGAACGGCCGTCATTCAACATTGCACCCCATTCAGGAAGAGGGGGCTGGATTCCCAGTCCGAGGAATGAAAGACCTGATGCCATTGTGATCTGTCCGCCTATGCTCATGCATGCATGAATTACCGTCTGCTGTATCGAGTTAGGCAGTATGTATTTGAAGATTATCCTTCCTGCTCCGTTATTTGTCGCCTTCGCAGCTTCGACATAATCCAAAGTTCTTACAGTCAGTATCTGGCCTCGCAGCATACGCGCAGTTCCCCAGATACCTCCGAAGCTCAAGGCCGCTACCGTCGCGAAGAATGTCTGCCCGAGAACGACTGAGATTATGATCGTGAGCAGCATGCCCGGTATGCACTGGATGACATCGATGATACGCATGATGATCGAGTCGGCCAGTCCTCCAAAGTAACCTGCGATCGATCCGACTATAATACCAAGGAAAGTACTGATCACTGTTCCGAGCACACCAAGTGTAAGGCTCCATCTTCCGCCCCAGACGAGACGGCTGAATATGTCCCGTCCAAACTGGTCGGTGCCCAGAAGGTGTTCCCAGCTGGGACTAGCATACTTGTTCGCAGGATTTACAGTAAGATAATCATATGGTGCAATAAGCGGTGCGAAGATTGCCAGCAGCACAAGGATTATGAATATAATGCCTCCTGTAAGCGCCAGTTTATTCGCAATAAGGCGCTTGAGCATCATCTTAAACGAAGACTGTTTCTTTAAAGCTTCAGAGTCTTCTGAACCTGCATTCATTGCCGGATTCATAGCGTTCATGCCTGCGCCTCCTTTTCTTTTCTCTTCCATGTTCTGTTTCTGGCCTCATACTGTGCCTTGATCCTCGGATCAAGTGCAGCATACAGGAGATCCACAAGGAGCATTACCAGACAGAACCAAATGGCAAGGATAATAACTGTTCCTGTAACTATCGGCAGGTCACGGTTTGAGATCGCGCCCTGAATGTATGTTCCTGTTCCGGGGATCGAGAAGATCGTCTCCAGGATCATCGTTCCGCCAAGAGCATGTGAGAACTGGGTTCCGAGAGCTGTGATGACAGGGATCATGGCATTCGGTAATGCGTGCCTGTAATTAACACTTCTCTTGGAAAAGCCCTGTGCTCTGGCAGCCATGACATAGTCACTTCTGATGACCTCCAGCATACTCGACCTTGTCATTCGGGCCATGCCCGTAAATCCCATGATGAATATGGCGGCACATGGCATTATGTAGCATTTCCACGAATCCGCACCATATGATGGCAGCCATTTCAGTTTAACCGAGAAAATGATTATCAGGATCAAAGCCCAGACGTAGTTAGGAATGACATGCATGAAACTAGACAGGAACAGAATGAACTTGTCCGCGAAAGTATTCTGCTTCACTGCCGCCAGCACTCCCAACGGAATGCCGAACAACGCTCCGACAAGAATACTGTAACAGCTGATCGCAAAACTTCTTGGAAGTCTTGTCGCAAATTCCTCAGCTATGCTCTTCTTTGACAGCCAGCTCGTACCAAAGTCAAAGTGCAGGAACACTCTCTCCATGTACTCTCCCAGCTGTACCAGAAACGGCCTGTTGATCCCTAAATACTCCCTGTAAGACTGCAGCTCTTCTTCTGTTGCGCTGTCACCCAGGATCATCTTAGCAGGATCACCCGGTGTAAGCTTCATGATGCAGAAGATCAGGACCGCGACGATTATGATGATCGGGATCGTCAGCAACAGCCTTTTGATCGTATACCTTACCATTTTTCTTCCCCTTTTATGTTTTTTTGGTTTTTTCTTCCAAAATTATTAATGGATCATGAAATAATCCGGAAGGAGGAAACCATCGGTATTATCCTTAACGGATATTATAAAGCAGTAGGTCAGCGCTCTTGTTTCGTATTTCGGTTTAACGCATCCTGTTTTTCATATTATGAAAAGCCAATTGCGGCACAAACTGTCTTTATAACCCGGGAGTCCCGGCAGCAACGGCAGGGACTCCCATATGTCAGATGATCATTTAATTACTCAGCGGGAGTGAATGCGCCCGGGCAAAGCTGATTCTGTGTTCCTGCTGTAGCCGGGATGTATTTGCTGCTGGCAGCAGTCTGATTATTGATATTGCAGATACCATAACCAATGCACTGGTCAAAAGTGAAATACTGATCCCACGCTTCTATTGAGGCATCATCATGAACATTCAGCACATCCTCGTAAAGCCTGTCAAGTTCAGGAT
>JAZOAJ010000130.1:0-2653 GCA_045595385.1 Lachnospiraceae bacterium
AGCCTACCGTACCGCAGGCGCTGCCAAGGCAATCCCCGCATTTGATGTAATGGATTACGGCCAGGAAGACTATGTATTCGGCAGCTCTTCTGCTGATGCAAGGCACTGGGATAAATATGTGCTGAAGGTGTTTGAGGAAAATCAGGAGACTCTGGCAGAACTATTTAATAAATAACATAAAAGCTCCCGCCATCCGGCGGGTGCTTTTTGAATATGGTTTTTAAAATATGGTATTTATTATTTCAGCTTCAGGCCATCCCTGAATGCTTCGCCGACACGTTCGGATACTTTGTAGTAGCCATGTGTGTACGGATCAAATGCGATGGCATTTACGAGAGACATGTCGGGCTTTCCGTCTACCATGACGCGTTCGTCAGCTGTGACATTTACAACCTTGCCGATCACACCGATCCCGTATTCATCGTCCTGATACTCGATGAATTCGCACTCGAGGCAGAGAGGAAACTCGTTGATGACCGGAGCGTCGACTGTCTCGGCCTTGGTGGCGGTAAGGCCGCTGCGCGCGAATTTGTCGGGCACTTTATTTCCTGATTCGACTCCGAAGTAATCAGCTTCGATCAGATGGTCGGCATCTGCGATACTTACGGTAAATGCGCCTCTTGCCTTGATGTTTGCCACGGTCTTATGGGATTCCGTCAGGTTCAGGGCAACTGTGCCTCTTTCCTGCATCGTTCCCCAGGCGGCGTTCATCACATTTACGCTGCCGTCTTCATTATAGGTTGCGATCATCAGCACGGGCATCGGGAAGATGCCTTCTGTAATATTCAGTTTAGTTCTCATTATGCAGCACCTCATTTCGCAATTATTTATCAGGAATTAACTTCCTGTATATAATTGTAGCCGCGTGGGAAATAATATCAAGTATTGACATTTCTATGTAACATTTTCATGACATCTGCTAAAATATCTCATATGAGACTGGATGGGACTGGGATCCTTGAGCATAAGGAGAACGGAGGGATAAACATTCCATGAAAACAAAAGTTTTACGATGCTTTGTGCTGCTGCTGACTGTGTTTTTGCTGATCATTCCTGCGGCAGTTTCTGTATCCGCCAACTCACCGTACATACCGGAGGACAACATACAGCTGTATGTGACCAATTACGAGGGCATAACCCAGATCCGCATGGTGCTGCTTGATGAAAACGGCGAAGACATTCATGCTGACGGTAAAAACCTGATGGGTTACCCTTACATCATGGGAGCGGAGGAGATCGAGAAAGCGAAGGATAACGGATACCGCAAGGGACTCGCATTTACATACCTGCTCCATGACAACCATGATTTCTGCTTTGAGTTCACGTACAGATACGGAACTGTCTATACGACAGAAGTGGTTGAAGCCTCGTCATCATCGTTCGGGTCAAGAATGGCTTACAAGTTTGACGGCAAGACCAGAGAATTCGAGACCACGCGCTATACAAGGAACAACGCATTCAGCAGTTTCTTCGATTCAATAGGATACGGTCTGTTCCTGCTGATCCCGCTGGCTGTCACAATCCTCATAGAATGGCTCATCTCCCTGCCGTTCAGGATCCGCAGGCCGGGAGTAATCATCCTGACAAATCTGGTGTCCAACTTCGTAATGAACCTGGCACTGGCATTCATACTGGCATTCGGCGATGTTGATTACGTACTGCTGGTGGTGATCGCCGAACTGATAGTTGCAGGACTGGAATACCTGTTCTACTGCCTGAAGATAAAGAATTACAAAAAGTGGCTGCTGCTGATCTACACCGTGGTTGCCAACCTCGCAAGCTGGGGAATTTATACATTTGTGGTATCGATAATGGCATAAGACTGGTTTCACCGGAACCGGGAAAGCACATGAATACAGGCCGATCGCCTCTAATCTCGGGGTTTTTTATGACAATACTTCCAAAAGTAGTGAGATTAGAGGCAATTATTGACGAATTATAGTGAGATTAGGGGTAAATGTGCCTCTAATCTCATGATTTTAATTAAAAGTTATCCGAAATTACCGAGATTAGAGGCAAACTGCTGAAATAATGGAAGAAGAGCATAAGACATGAAACCTATACACGAAATAATAGCAGAAGAATTAAATGTAAAGCCCGATTACGTGGAAAACGTGATCGGGCTGATTGATGACGGCAACACGATCCCGTTCATCGCGCGCTACAGGAAGGAAGTCCATGGGAGCATGGATGACACAAAACTGCGCAAGCTTGAGGAACGCCTTACATCTCTTCGCAATCTCATTGAGCGCAAGGAGACGGTGCTGCGCAGCATCGAGGAGCAAGGCGCTCTGACAGAGGCAATCGCCAGAGCCCTTGATGAGGCGCTGACGATGACGGCGGTGGAGGACATCTACAGGCCTTACCGCCAGAAGAGAAAGACCAGGGCATCGGTCGCCAAGGAGAAAGGCCTTGAACCCTTGGCCGAGTTTTTGCTTTTGCAGGGCAGCGGCTCGCCTTCAGAGGAAGCACTGCGATATGTTGACGCGGAAAAAGGCGTCGCAGATGCGGATGAAGCCCTGCACGGCGCGATGGACATCATCGCTGAGAGGGCATCCGATGACAGCGCTATCCGCGCGCGCCTGCGCGACCTTGCCTGGCGCACAGCTGAGCTGAAGTCGGATCGTAGCCATGTCGTTCTGTGAGCCAAGGA
>JAZOAJ010000131.1:0-3103 GCA_045595385.1 Lachnospiraceae bacterium
AATAAGCGTCCCGGCAGAAAAAAGAAGATCCTGCAGCAACACCTTACAGTGCAGCCACAGGACCTTCTAAAGTTGATTCTTTTACATCATATACGGCACCTGAAGCTTATACAGATTACTGAGCCAGGTGGTTCCGTTTGCTCTTCTGATATCAAGAGTATTGATCATAACAGATCTTGTTCTCATAACTCCCGGACCTGCATAGTAGGCCATGGAGCTTACAGAACTGACAACATAGTATTTTCCGTTTACTGTTCCGAGATACATCATCTCATGCCCCTTAAAGAACAGCACACTTCCGATAGGCATGGTATTCAGCAACGCCATCTTCTGCTCGTCTGTGCATTCCGAAACATCATAGCTGAAACTATGGGAAGCTGCCTGCCAGGTGGTGTTTCTGGGAAGCTTCAGTCCAAAGCAGCGGTAAACATCACCTACATAACCGGAGCAGTCGTTGGAGGAAAGCATTCCTCCCCATCCATAAGCGTCACCCAGCATCCGGAAAGCAACTGTCAGGATATTTCTCTTGGTGAGCGGAAGATACCCCTCGCTGACCTCCGCGTTGCCGTTTATAAGGGCAAGCTCTTTTCTGTAGCTTCCGTCACCGTTTCTCACCGGAATATAAACAACATAGTTGCCAATGGGCGAACGGTTTGTAACCCTCGCACCGTAGGATCCGGCCGGCGCCTCCTCCAGAACTGTTCCCACCGTAAGAAGGAGATTTGAGCTTTCGGGATTAGTATTGGACTCGGCAAGTATTATCTTACTGCCGGTCACCACCAGCACTCTGTCCTCCGGGATCATCCAGGCGCTCTCCCACTGAGTCCTGGAGCTGCAGATAGCCACGTCATAAGCATTAACCCAGCCGCTGCAGTTCAGTGCGTCCGCATAATACCAGAGGCCGTCGGCGGACACAGATTTGATCACCAGCGGTTCATTCACCCTCACACTTGAAAGCACATTGTAATCGAAATTCACATCCCCAAGCTCATCGGTGATGATGGTATCCGTGGGAAATGCATTCAGGGTGGTTCTCTTAACTACGATGGCATAGGTGGGTCCCTGTAGCTGTGACGCAGATCTGTTCTGAGTATTCTGGGCAATGTTCTCGATCAGAATGTCGCTTAACTTGTTTCCGTACTGATCGAAATAGCCCTTGTTTTGATAGGACTTCAGATCCTCTCTGGCACCTGCCAGAACCTGTTCATTGAACTTTATTCCATCGATACTTTCGTTATAATGCTGAAGATCGTTCATATTTGTTTTCTCGTTCATGAGATTGTCCAGGTTGATCTGCTCTATCTTACCTATGTCCGCCTGAACCGTATCCGCATCATACGGGGAAAATGTAAGCCAGAATTCCGGAGTATTCATCTCCTTTGTGACATCCGGCATGTAGCTTACACCGGCGTAGGATTTTATTCCCGACACATTTGCCGCCATGAACAGACAGATTGCTGCCGCTACGGTCAGAGCATACCTCCGCCCTGTTCTGATAGGCTTTTTATATTCAAGTGCCAATGCTTTCTTCATGAGATAATCTCCTCTTTGTAAACTCCTGATTCCCAAAGCTTTCTTACATATATATGTAAACCTTATATGCGCCTAAAACCATGCCTGTTGCGCCGTGAAAAAGGTTCCCGGAACTGATTTCTCTCATCATTATACACTAGAAATTTAATATAAATATATAAAAAATAACTGTGGACAAATAAAATGTAAGCGCTATCATAATAACAGAACGTAATACAATTTTTGCATTTTTATCAAAAGGAGAAGTATGAAGAACGCAATTGTCGGACAATCCGGGGGTCCTACCTCAGTAATCAATTCATCACTGGCAGGTGTTTTTGAGGCAGCAAAGAATCGCGGGGCAGAGCATGTTTATGGCATGTGCAATGGTATCCAGGGATTCCTGGAGGGCAGATACATTGACATGACAGCTGTTTTCAAAAAGAAAATGGATATAGAGCTTTTGAAGCGCACACCCTCAAGCTATCTGGGAAGCTGCCGTTACAAGCTGCCGGAGCCGGATGCAGAAGGCGCAAAGGCCGTGTATGAAGATATATTCAAAAAACTCGATGATATGAATATCGGATACTTCTTCTACATCGGCGGAAATGATTCCATGGACACCATCAACAAGCTGGCGGCCTACGGCGAAAAGATCGGAAGCGATATCAGATTTGTGGGAGTGCCTAAGACAATTGACAATGACCTCACCGTGACAGACCACACCCCCGGCTACGGTTCCGCCGCCAAGTACATCGGCGTTGTAATGAAGGAGATCATCCGTGACGCCACTGTTTACGGCACAAAATATGTGACTATCGTAGAAATCATGGGCAGAAATGCAGGCTGGCTCACTGCTGCTGCAGCTCTCGCAAAGGACAATGACTGTGAAGGTGTTGACATGATATGTCTCCCCGAGGTTCCTTTCAATGTTGACCGTTTCGTTGAGAAGGTTCGCAAAATGCAGGAAAAGAAGAGCAGCATTGTCATCGCAGTTTCTGAGGGCGTTAAGCTTGAGGACGGCCGCTATGTCTGCGAGCTTTCAGACGATGTGCATGCAGTAGATGCCTTCGGCCACAAGGCATTAACCGGAACAGCCAGATTCCTTGCCAATACCGTTGCCAGAGCCATGGACACCAAGACTCGCTGTATCGAGCTTTCAACACTCCAGCGCTGCGCGGGACACCTTACCAGCCGTACAGATATCACTGAGGCTTATCAGGTAGGCGGTGCTGCAGTTAAGGCGGCCTTTGAGGGACATACCGGCGAGATGGTTGCCCTTAAGAGAATTTCCAATGCACCTTACCAGTGCACAACAGAGCTTCATCCTATCTCCGAGGTCGCAAACCTCGAAAAGAAGGTTCCTCTTGAGTGGGTCAATGATGACCACACCCAGATGAAGCAGGAATTCATCGACTATGCTCTTCCGCTCATCCAGGCCGAGCTTACTCCGATTTATGTTGGAGGACTTCCTCAGCACATCTACATCGGCGAAGAGGCATAATTATATCCACCGTGGATGGTTCTCGCCGGCGAGAACCGTCCCCGATGGATAGAAAAGCCTGAAAATCCCCCTTAAGTAGTTTGGTCA
>JAZOAJ010000132.1:0-3407 GCA_045595385.1 Lachnospiraceae bacterium
ACCCTGTATTCATCTGCCTTGCTCAGTTCTGATCACATCAGCCGGACTGACATATTCTAAACAAGTGCAAAACCAGGAGAAGCAATTCTCCTGGTTTTCATTTGGCGGGCAATTATGTTAATATGTTTCTGTAAAAGAGGAATGTCTTAATAATGGCCGGAAAAGTTATAGACCCGAATTCCATAGCAAATGTATATCTCTTCTATGGCGAAGAGGCTTTCAAAAGGCGTAATTATAAATCCATGCTCAAACGCTGCATCGCTGATGAGAGCAGCATGAATTATGCGTATTTTGAAGGCAGGGACATTGACTTCAACGCTGTTTACGACAGCGTTGTCACAATGCCTTTCTTTGCAGACAGAAGACTTGTGATAGTTGAAAACTCCGGCAAGTTCAAAGCAGCGAAAAAAGCAGCTGCCGAAGAAGCAGAAGAAGGAGAGGGCAAAGCAGCTCCTGTCCCTGAAAAAGAAGAGAAGGCTGATGCCCTTATAGAAAAGATCCTGGCAGACCTTCCGTCGACCACATGCCTTGCTTTCTTTGAGGAAGAGGCAAATAAGACTAAAAAGATATTCAAGACCATTGCGTCAAAAGGCGTTGCATGCCAATGCGCTCCTGATGACAAGAACACACTGGTCATGTGGCTGGCAAAAGGCTTTAATGCTTCAAAGAAAAAGATCAGAAAGAGTACAATAGAACTTATCATTGACCGCGCAGGTACAGACTATGACAGACTCCGGACTGAGTTCGAGAAAGTCATAGCTTATGCAGGCGACCGGGATGAGATCACTGACGATGATGTTTACGCTGTGACCAGTGAAGACATCGAAGCCAGGATATTTGACATGCTCGACGCAATGTGCGCAAGGAACAAAGCGCTTGTACTTGAAAAGTATTATTCACTGACAGTGAACAACGCACATCCTCTGTATCTGCTTGCAATGATCAGGATCCAGTTCAGGACGCTGCTGCATGTGGCGGAACTGGACGCGGAAGGCATGAACAAGTATGATATCGCAAAAAGGCTTAAAAAGAAGGATTTCATCGTAGAGAGATCTCTTAGGAATATCAGACATTTCAGTGCGGAAAAACTGGAAATGATCCTTGAGCAGATCGCAGATACAGACATGAAGAGCAAACGAGGACTCGTTGATCCGCAGGTCGGTGTTGAGATGATGCTCACTCAGTTCACTGAATAATATAATCCTTGACATTCCACTATATCAAATGATAATATAATTCAGCTGCGCAAAAGCGCAGACATTAGCCGTGTCTTAGGATCCGGATTCTCCGGCCGATCCCCGGATACTGGCGATCATCAATAATTGGAGGTATTTTTAAATGATCACAAAAGAAATCAAGTCTCAGATCATTGCTGAGTACGGCAAGACACCCGATGACACAGGCTCAACTGAGGTTCAGGTAGCCATCCTTACATACAGGATCAAGGAACTTACAGAGCATCTCAAGGGCCATCAGAAAGACCATCATTCAAGAAGAGGACTTCTTAAGATGGTTGGTAAGAGAAGAGGCCTTCTTGATTATCTCAAGAGCAAGGACATCGAAGCTTACCGTGCACTTATCGAGAAACTCGGTATCAGAAAATAATTTAAAAAGAATAGGCTTGGGGCATAAGGCTCCAAGCCTGTATCTGTTTTTAATGGCAGAAGGTATGCCCGAAGTAACTGAAAAGCCAGGGAAGGCATTCACTTGTTTTTCAGTTGTTTCGGCCCTTCTGCCAGGTACAGAAAGGAGAAAACATGTACAAGACATTCACAATGGAACTTGCCGGCAGGACTCTCAGAGTAGACATCGGAAGAGTTGCTGCACAGGCAAATGCCGCAGCGCTAATGCACTACGGCGACACAGTCGTTCTTACGACTGTAACAGCATCAGACAAGCCCCGTGACGGCATCGATTTCTTCCCCCTCAATGTTGACTTCGAGGAGAAGATGTATGCAGTGGGCAAGATCCCCGGAGGATATCTCAGAAGAGAAGGAAAGGCATCAGAGAATGCTGTCCTTACAGACCGTGTCATCGACAGACCGATGCGCCCTCTGTTCCCCAAGGATTACAGAAATGACGTAACTCTCAACAATCTGGTAATGGGAGTTGATCCTGAGTGCTCACCCGAGCTTACAGCAATGCTCGGCAGCGCTCTCGCAACAAGCATTTCAGACATCCCGTTTGACGGCCCTGTAGCCATGACACAGGTCGGACTCATTAACGGAGAGTATGTTTTCAACCCCTCAGAGTCACAGATGCTCGTTTCAGACCTCAAGCTCACTGTTGCTTCAACACGTGAGAAGGTCATCATGATCGAGGCAGGCGCAAATGAGATCCCTGAGGACCAGATGGTTGAAGCCATCTATAAGGCACATGAACTCAATGGAGAGGTCATCAAGTTCTTTGACACCATCATCGCTGAGTGCGGAAAACCCAAACATGAGTATGAGCATCACATCATCCCTGATGAAGTATTTGAAGCCATCAAGGAGATCGTTCCTCCTGCTGAAATGGAAGAGGCAGTATTTGCTGATGACAAGCAGGTTCGTGACGCAAATATCGCTGCTGTGACCGAGAAGGTAGAGGCAGCATTTGCCGAGACTCATGAAGACTGGCTCCCTATTGTTGGTGAAGCCATCTACAACTACCAGAAGAAGACCGTCCGCAAGATGATCCTCAAGGACCACAAGAGACCGGACGGACGTGCGATCGACCAGATCAGACCTCTTGCTGCAGAGATCGACTTCCTGCCCAGGGCACACGGAAGCGCAATGTTCACAAGAGGACAGACCCAGATCATGACCGCTACAACTCTCGGACCTCTTTCAGACGCCCAGAGGCTTGACGGCATCAACCTGAGCCAGACTTCAAAGAGATACATGCATCAGTACAACTTCCCTGCATATTCCGTAGGAGAGACAAAGCCTTCAAGAGGACCCGGACGCCGTGAGATCGGACACGGAGCTCTTGCTGAGAGAGCACTTCTTCCCGTCATCCCTTCAGAAGAAGAGTTCCCTTACGCAATGAGACTCGTAACTGAGACATTTGAGTCAAACGGATCAACATCACAGGCTTCAGTATGTGCTTCAACACTTTCACTGATGGCTGCCGGCGTACCGATCAAGAGGCCTGTCGCAGGTATCTCATGCGGACTTGTTACAGGCGATACAGATGACGATTATCTGGTACTCACTGATATCCAGGGCCTTGAGGACTTCTTTGGAGACATGGACTTCAAGGTTGCCGGAACAGACAAGGGTATCACTGCTATCCAGATGGATATCAAGATCCACGGCCTTACAAGAGACATCGTTGAGCAAGCTATCAGAAGAACAAAGCAGGCAAGAACCTTCATCCTTCATGAAGTAATGCTTCCATGCATCGGTGAGCCTCGTAAGGAAGTA
>JAZOAJ010000133.1:0-2146 GCA_045595385.1 Lachnospiraceae bacterium
GAATGATCGGTTTCATCAGCAGATCATATGAACGGTATTGATCGACACACCCTTTGCTGAGAACAGAAACGCCCATTCCCTGGCTGACCATACGCATGATGGTGACTGCATAATTGATATTTGCGATTACCTCCGGCCGGATATCAGACTGTTTGCATAAGCTGTTGAACAGCTGTCTTTCAAGAGGCATGCTGTGTTCAATGAAACGCTCCCCCGCGATGTCAGCAAGAGTTATCTCGTCCCGGTCGGCGAGAGGATGTCCTGACGGGAGCAATGCTACAAGAACGTCGGACCTGTAAACTATATGGTCATATTCTTCAGGATCAAGTCCGGATATTTCAGCGGTGAAAACAAAATCGCATTCCCCGGAAGTGAGTTTGGATTTTACCTGATCGCCGTTATGTTCCACCATGCTCATGTGGATGTCGGGATGTGTGCTGCTGAAACCGGTAAGATGCTCTATAAGATCGTACTGGTCGTGGATACGGATGAATCCCACGCTTATTGAGTTGGAGTCCTTGATACGCTTTATGTGAAGTTCGTTTTCACATTTATCATAGACCTTGCATAATTCTCTGGCATAACGCAAGAAAATCTCACCGTTTTCATTTAGAGAGACATTCCTTTTTGAACGGTCGAATAACTGAAGATCCAGTTCATCTTCAAGTTTCTGAATATGTTTGGAAAGAGCTGACTGAGACATGGACAGGCTGTTTGAAGCTGTCTGGTAATTACATGTCTCGGCGAGTACCGTAAATTCACGAATGATCTCAAGATCCATTAGAAATCCTCCATATCTATAAGTAAATCATATAAAAGCAAAAATAAAAAAGCAATATACCAATTCCATTTCCGGTGATCAGTGTCTGCAATAAGAATTGATTGGAATATTTTTAAGATGCTAAAATCATTCAAAAAGTATATGAGGTGCGGATCATTAACGATAAACGTAGAAAGCTGATACTTGAAGAATCACCGTATAAAGCGATACCGCTTATAGCAGCGCCGTTGGTACTGTCGATGATAGTAGAGTCCGTCTATAACATGGCGGACGCTTATTTCGTTAGCTCTCTTGGTCCCTCGATAGTTGCCGCGGTTGGCATAAATGATGCCCTCATGGCGTACATGAAAGTGATAGCCATGCTCTTTGCAACAGGTGCAGCGAGTGTTCTCAGCAGGCTGTTGGGGGCAAAAGAACAAGATAGAGCAGACAAGGTAGCAGCCTCGGTACTTTACATGGCCATCCTGATAATGAGCCTATGCTGCGCGGTGTGCCTTTTTATCCCGGATCAGCTGGCAGCGCTGCTTGGAGCAACTGAAACGATAAGGCCTTATTCTGTGCAGTACGCAAGGATAATCCTGTTTTCAGCCCCGTTTGTTGCGGCGGAAGTAGTTGCCGGCTTCCTGCACAGGAGTGAAGGAAACACAAAAATGGCAATGATCGGAACACTGTCGGGATGCATCATTAATTTTATCCTGGATCCGGTATTTATCCTTCCCTGGGGACTGGGAATGGGGATCGCCGGCGCGGCAGCAGCGACTGCCATAGGAAGAGTCATAAGCAGTACGGTACTTCTGATCCCGTTTATCAGAAGAAAAACAATGCTGAACATCAGCATAAGAAATTTCACGTTGAAATGGGAAGTATATAAAGATGTCATCAAGATGGGGATCCCCGGTGCAATAAGAGATGCGCTCATGACCGGGTCATGGGTGGTGATGAATCATGTTGCCGGAGGATTTGGCGATGCTGCACTGGCTGCCATAACAGTTTCAAAGAAAACGATCAATCTTGTGGCTTCAGCCATAATGGGATTCGGGCATGGGTTTCAGCCTATCGCCGGATTCTGTTGGGGAGCAAAAAAGTATAAAAGGGTCAGGGAGTCATTTAAGGCAGCAACTGTCATAGGCTGGGCTGCTGCTGTGATCCTGGGGACTTTGATGGCTGTATTTTCAAGAAATCTTGCGCTTCTTTTTGCTGATGGATCAGAAACAGAAGTGATCAGGCTTGCCACTATCATCATCATTTCCCAGAGCCTTACGCTGATCCCGCATATCTGGGGTGTAGTGATAAACGGGATGTGCCAGGCAGTCGGACACCCTGTCTATTCTACACTTGTAGGTCTGTCCAGAAATTTCATCTGTC
>JAZOAJ010000134.1:0-3728 GCA_045595385.1 Lachnospiraceae bacterium
TACGGAAGAAGTTCAAACCTTGGACTTCTTGATCAGATCCAGGCGCTCAAATGGGTGCATGAGAACATTGGAGCATTTGGCGGCGATCCTGAAAGAGTAATGGTGTTCGGCCAGTCTGCAGGCGGCATGTCAACAAGAATGCTGCTCTCATCGCCTCTGACCGAAGGTCTCATGACAAGGGCCGTCATAGAGTCGGGCGGAGGTCTTAATGAAGCCGATCCGGTAAGGCCGGCAGAGGAATTTAAGGATATCTGCTGCAGATGTCTGGAAATCCTCGGATGGACATTTGAAGATGTAATGACAAAAGATGCATATGAGGTATTCAGCAAACTTTCAGAAGCTGCAAGGAAAGTGGTCGCAGGACCGGTAGTCGGAGTATTCCAGCCTTTTGTTGACGGCGTTGTTTTAACTGATGTCCCGGGGAACCTTGTAAAAGCCGGAAAGTATCATGACATACCTGTCATGTGCGGGACTGTCTCCGGAGATTACCGCATGTTCAGCATCAGGGTCAAAAATCTGCTCGGCGATGATAATGTCACAATGGCAAGGGGATTTGCGCTCTCACCCGGTCAGGCATGGGCAAGAATGCAGGTCAAGACCGGCCGCACTCCGATAAGGACATTCTATATGGACAGAGTACAGCCAAAGGGCAATATGATGGGAGGCCCGGGAGGCGTCCCGGCACCGAACAGTCCGTTTGTCGGCGGACCGGTATTTGGAACAGAGACACCTCACAGCTCGGAGATCGCATATATATTCGGGACTCTTGGATTTAAGGAAGAATCCCGGGGGATGAAGTTTGATGAGTTTGACTATGAGATGAGCGATGCAATGACGTCTTATTGGGTGAACTTCGCATCTTCCGGAGATCCGAACGGAGAGGGACTTCCTGAGTGGCCGCTCTATACGGAGCAGACCCCGCTTACAATGCATTTCGCAGATGGGTATTTCCGGGCTGAGGATGTGGTGGAGTCGGAAGACGAGATAAAAGTATTCGATCATGTCGAAAAGAACCCGGGACTGCTGACAACCGTGGAAGGCCTGATCTGAATAATAAAACTAAAAGGGGCTGTCGCACTAAGAAATGATATGCTACCCCCAAGTAGGTTTTTATATTTCAGTGTCCTACTTGGGGGTAGCATATCAAAAGTGCGGCAGCCCTCATCATATTCTGTTTACATTCCCCAAACACAGCAGTTTAATGGATTTTTTGCCAAAAACCCGGCGTTTTGGGAAAATCGGCTGAGTGCAAAACCGGGTGACTGTTTACAGCACACAAAGATCACTGTTGATGTCTCTGAGGTGGTTCTGGAAATGCAGGGTCCCGAACAGCGCGTCAGTCAGGCTGCACAGCATGATGTCGTTATTCTTGATCCAGTCATGGAATCTCTTTGAACACAGAGCTTCAGTGTCGAAAGTACGGCTTACGGTGTAGTAAGCCATGTTCGGGCCGTAGTCTCCCTCATGACCGACATAGTGATCTACATATCCCGGATGCCATCCGTGGATTATAGCTGAACCGTCCGGCAGATCGTGCAGGCGCATCCTGTCTTCAAGAAGGAAAGCAACTCCGTCATAATCCTGCTGCTCAATGAATGATCTGCCGATAAGATCTTGGGCGACGATGCCGGCCTGGTCTATCTGATAGATCTGGGCGCTTTCCCACCTGGGATCCACAGGATCATTTATAAAACTTCCATCAGGCTGAACGTGCATCCTGTGGGCATAGTTGCTTATCATTCCATATTCTTTCACTACCTGGTTCATTGCCTTGAAATAAGGTGTGTCTGCCTGGAAAGGAGAGCCTCCGACATCAGGAGCTTTGCCAAGTATATGCACGCAGCGGTCCATCTGGGCGCGCATCTCAGCGAGGATCTCATCAAAACTGATGTCTTCAAGACGCTGGATGCCGTGGCGGAAACGTCCTGTTTCAGGTATTACAAGAGAAGGGACCTCCTCTGCGGGAAGAACGGGTGCTCCCCAGAAATGAGCATGCCATCCGGTGCTTACCCAAGGGTACCGCTTTGCTCTCTCAAGGGCATCTACTGTACCCGGTGACTCCAGCATCAGTTCCAGATGGGAACCCCAGCCGTGGTCATAGACTTCGAATGTTCCGATGTTGCATACGTTGGAGTAGCCTACATCATCTGTACGTACAATAAGCTTATACATGTGTTTCCCCTTTCGCCATGCAGTTTTTATTTGTATACAGTTTATCACAATGCAGTATAATAATGTCAACGCATAAGAAACATAAACATATGCAGGAGGAGAAAATGTCTGAATTAAAACAGCCGGAGCATCTGAAATACTGGAGCCGGGAGACAAACCCGGAAACAGGCGCACAGTTTGAACTTTACAAAGACACACTGATGGACCTTGGCAACCCGGAATTTGATCTCGAGCGTTATCTCATGGACGATTACGCTGCCGAACAGACCAAGCGGCTCGAGCGAAGGTTCAGGTTCACCCCCGACCCGATGGGGGAGGAGTGCCTGGCGTATTACAGGTCGATCGGACTTAAGAAGGAGATGTTTGATACCGGCAACTTCTTTACCAGATGGGTGATGTTTACACCTTTGGATATGGAAGAGGGCAGAAAGTATCCGCTCATACTGGTATTTCACGGCGGCATGAACACCATTGAGACTGAAGAGTTTTCAGACGGTTTCACGGAGAATGCCGCAAAGGAAGGATACATGCTGATGTATCCCCAGGATACCAGGCCTGACAGTGTACTGGCGATACTTGAACGCATTAAAAGGAAATATCCGGTCGATACCGAAAGGATATATGTAACCGGTTTTTCGCAGGGCGGATACATGGCAAGGGAGCTGGTTGTAAAACATCCGGAACTGTTCGCAGCATATGCACCTACAGGAAATGACCTGTACAGGCCTTTTGATTTTTTCAACAGACCATATACGGAAGAGCAGAGAGAGCATCTTAAAGAAACATTTGTTCCATTCTTCCAGATAGTCGGATGCAATGAACCGAATTTCCATGTGCCCAGATATCAGTGGCGGTCCCGCCTTACAATGCTGCAGGATCTGAGAAACCGGTTCCCGGGCAAATATGATAACGTACGTCCCGGCATGGATTTCAGCGAGGACGAGCATGGCCCTGATGTCACATACCCTTACGACGAGAATGGCAAAAGGATGCCAACCATTCATCCTGCGCCGGAACCGGGTGAAGACATCCCCAGATGGGCGGCAAACCGCATAAACCTCAGACTGGATCTTTTAGGCTGTGAGCCCAGGGACATAGATATCTGCACCGGATACGCGGAAAATGCGGACACCGAGATCCATAAAGTGCTGGGCTTCTATGGGGACAAAGACAGCATTCTGACGATCCACGGGCGTAAACACTATGTCTCAGACATCTGGAACCGCGACGGGATACATGCATTCAGATATGTCGCAGTGGACAATGCGCCGCATTGGCCCTACATAGCCTGGGCACAGCTCGGATGGGATTTCTTTAAAAAATTTAGAAGGGACAATACAACAGGAAAAATAGTGGAAGAATAGTAAACAGTTAAAAACTGTTGAGAACTGCTCGCACAGATGATATCATAATTAAAAATACATTTCTGAATCCGGAGGTCTAAAGCCATTGCCATGACCTGCCGGACGAAGCGCAGACTGCTTCCATGCCGCAATGCCGGAAACGGCGCGGTACTCCGTGTTTGAGAAGGAAATGGGATATATTATCTGTTTATT
>JAZOAJ010000135.1:0-5203 GCA_045595385.1 Lachnospiraceae bacterium
AAAGGACATAAATCGCCATAAATCGCCATATCTTTTGCATAATTGGTGTACGATTTGGTGTACTGGTGTATAGCATACGATTTGGCAGACTGCATATAGAGTACCTGCTTACGACACTTTATAATGCGCCGACGACAATCAGCGCGTATTAAGAGAAAACACAACAATCGATATCGGTGGTAAAGCCGGGAAAGGAGCCAGAACAATGGCAGATGAGATGAGAAAAGACAATGTGCAGGTGCCGGATTTCGTCCAGGAGGCGGAAGCGATGATGGCGAAGGAAGGTGCTGCCCAGAAACGCGGTGAGGTAACGATCAAGTTCGGAAAGGGCCTTGCGGAGCCCTTCACCGGCAAGGACGGCAAGGAATTCATGCGTATCACGATCCCCAACCACGACCCGGCAGACAAAACGCCCTGGGCGAGCTTTGTGCTGCCTGCCAAAGCGGTCCACGAGAACCAGTACGGTAAGGGCCTTTGGGCGAAGATCCCCGAGGACGGCAAGATCACCGTGACCAAGCCAACGCTGATGGGCCAGGATGAAGCCGGAAAGAACATCTGGCAGGATGTGAAGACCGAGGTCCCGAACAGAGATCTGAAGGCGATGGTCGAGTCCTATAAGACCAAGGCCCCGCAGGAAAAGTCGGCTGAGCACCGCGAATCCGCAAGAGACAAGCTGGATGCCCTGGCCAAGGAAACGGCAGCGAAGGTCTCCATCGACAAGCCGAAGAAGGCAAAAACGAAGGCCAAGGGTCCTGAACTGTGAGCGGAAGAGGCGGCGTAAGCTGCCTCGGTACATATGATTATTGACATATGACAGAAACAGAGTTATACTCAAACAAGTAACTGACATATGCCAGAAAGGAGACGCCATGCCAAGACCGAAAAGATGCAGGCGTATCTGCGGATACCCGGATTACTGGAGCTTTTGCCCTGAAGGCGTGAATTCACCGGAGACCATTGTCTTCACGCTGGACGAATATGAGGCAATCCGCCTGATCGATTATCAGAAGCAGACCCAAGAGGAATGCGCTTTCCAGATGGGCGTATCCAGAGCAACGGTAACAAGCATCTATGAGAACGCCCGTTACAAGCTTGCCGACGCCATGGTGAACGGGAAAAGGATCCGTATCACCGGCGGCTCATACCGTATCGACGACATTCCGGCATCTGCCGAGATCAATGAAAAAGGAGAAAATATCATGAGAATCGCAGTGACCTATGAACAGGAAATGGTAGGACAGCATTTCGGAAGGACCGAGCAGTTCAAGATCTATGACGTGGAAAACGGCAAGATCAAAGCAGCGCAGGTCATCGACACCAATGGAACAGGACACGGAGCCCTGGCTGGATTCCTTCGTGCAGCCGAGGTGGAGACGCTCATCTGCGGCGGCATTGGCATGGGTGCCAGAAATGCCCTGCAGGAAGTCGGTATCGAGCTTCTGCCCGGTGTCATGGGAAATGCGGATGAAGTCGTAAAGGATTATCTTATGGGCAATCTCGCCTATGATCCTGACACGGCCTGCCATCATCATGATCACGAACACGGTGAAGGGCATGACTGCCACCACGGCCACGACTGTGGGGAGCATGGCTGTCATAACTAAGAAGGGAAAGAATATGAAAGAAGAATGCCTGATCTGCAAGGCGCCTCTTGAATATCTTGAAATAGATGAGCTGATGGAGTGCGCGATATGCCATAAAAAAGAAAACAGTAAGACACGCTGCATTAACGGACATTATGTATGCAATGAGTGCCATACAACAGGAATGGACCAGATCATCGGCCTTTGCACAAAGGAAAAAAGCAAAGATCCCATAGAGATCCTTGAAAAGATGATGGATATGTCGTTCTGTCACATGCATGGGCCGGAGCATCATGTCATGGTCGGAGCAGCCCTTCTGACCGCATATAAAAACGCCGGAGGGAGGATCGATCTGGAGCCTTCCCTGACTGAAATGATGAATCGCGGGAAAAGCGTTCCCGGTGGTGCATGCGGCTTTTGGGGCGCCTGCGGAGCAGGGATCAGTACAGGCATGTTCGTTTCCATTATTTCAGGTTCTACCCCTCTGGCTGAAGAGCCATTTGCTCTTTCCCATCGGATGACAGCAAAGTCTCTTGGCGCTATCGGTGAAATCGGAGGACCTCGCTGCTGTAAAAGAGATTCATATTTGTCCGTGCTGTCCGCCATCGATTATGTGAAAGAACAGTTCAACGTGGAAATGGAGAAACACGAAGTCATATGTTCCCGTTCATCAATGAATAATCAATGCATCGGGAAACGCTGCCCATTCTCAAAGGCCAATCATTAAGCCATGATGTCTGGAGGGACCATGCTATTATCACTATTTCTTACGTTCGCTAAGATCGGCCTCTTCACCTTCGGCGGAGGGTATGCCATGATCGCTCTAATCGAAGATACCTGTGTAAAGAAGAAACAGTGGATCACCCATGATGAAATGATGAATGTCACAGTGATCGCGGAATCCACGCCGGGCCCGATCGCCATCAATTGCGCAACCTTCGTAGGCTATAAGCAGAAAGGCTTTATCGGCTCCGTCATTGCGACACTGGGAATGATCCTTCCATCCTTCCTGATCATCTTTATGATCTCAAGTTTCCTGGACAACTTCCTGGAGATCACCTGGATCGCAAACGCTTTTAAGGGGATCAAGATCGCGGTAGGTATTCTGATCCTTGATGCGGGGATCAAGATGGTTCAGAAGATGCAGAAGAAGCCGTTGCCAAGGATCTTTATGATCGCGGCCTTTCTTCTGATGATGATCATCAATATCTTCTCCCTTCGCATCTCGACGATTGTTCTCATGCTGGCAGCCGGTGCCGTGAGCCTTATCCTGTTCGTTTCCCGAAAACCCGGGACAGCGGAGAAAGGAGGAGGAAAGGCATGATCTATCTGGAGCTTCTTCTCGGTTTTTTAAAGGTCGGACTCTTTGCCTTTGGCGGAGCATATGGGGCGATCCCTCTGATCCGGGATGTAATCCTGTCCTACGGTTGGCTGGATGAGGACATGCTTACCTACATGATCGCCGTCAGCGAGAGCACGCCGGGCCCGATCATGGTAAATCTGGCTACTTACGTCGGAAACACCCAGGCAGGTCTTCCTGGCGCAGTCATTGCTACTCTGGCGGTGGTGCTGCCGTCCTTTGTCATCATACTGTTGGTAATGGCTCTTTTGAAAACACTGCTGAAGAATCCCTATGTGCAGGCGATCCTTCGGGGCCTTAAGCCCTGCATCATCGGGATCATTCTGGCGACCGGCGCGTATATGATCTTCCATAATTGTCTGGGGACTGTATCAAGCCTGAAAGCAGATTGGATCGTAATCGGGATGACGGCAGCCCTTGCTGCTGTCCATTTCGGATCCAGGAAGGTTCTGAAGAACGAATTATCTCCGATTGCGCTGATCGGGATCTCCGCAATCGCCGGTATGGTAGTATACGGAGTCGTCTGAATCAAAAGTTCTGCACAAAGAGGGTAAGCTTTATGGAACAACTTGAGAAATACAGTCGGGTTCTTTCTGAGTGCCTGCTGTTTCGCAGCATGGGCACCGAAGATGTCAGACAATGCACAGCGGCTGCTTCGCCCAGGATTCTTGAAGTAAAGAAAAATGAATCGATAGCCCTGCCGGGAATGTTGCGTGACATATATATCGTTCTGGCAGGCAAACTGAATGTGATTCAGGACAGCGGGATGAATGCCAGCCTGGCACACGTTTTGACTCCGGGCAAATGCTTTGGAGTAGCATTTTGCGCCCGGAATATACCCTGTCAGCATACATTACAGGCAGTGGAAAAGAGTGTCCTGCTGAGGCTGTCCTATCAGGGACTCCTGGCGGAAGAAGGTACAAAAGCAAGACTTTTGGAGAACCTGCTTTCGATCACCTCGGAGAATCTTCTGACGCTTGCCGAAAAAATCAATCATACGCAAGCCAGATCCGTTCGGGTAAAGCTCTCCATATATCTGAGAGACCAGGCAAAGCATAAGGGAACAGCAAGCTTCGCGATGGATATGAGCCGTAAAGACATGGCAGATTATCTGAACATCACCTATCCTGCTATGATACGCGAACTGAGCCAGATGCAGAAAGAAGGAATCCTCCGGATCAGCGGGGATCGGGTCACGATTTTAGATACAGAAGCGCTGATCGAACTGGGCTCGGAATACAGCATCCTATAGTATGAAAGCGGCTTAACAAGGCCGCTTTTTTGCGGATTATGATTCAAATCATAGAAATGACCGGTATGTGAATGGTAAACTTTTTATGCGGGTGGCAGTCCGCGTAAAATAAACTCCAAATCTTTTGATACAGGAGGAATTCACATGCTGAAGAGAATGACCGTGCTGCTTCTTGCAGCGATAATAGTCTTTTCACTGGCTGCTTGTGGCGCAAGTGAAAGCAATCAAACCGGAGACAATACATCTCAAGCGGAAGCGACAACTGCAGAACCGCCTGCAAATGCGGAAACCACACAAAGTAATGATGGGTCTGAATCAATTGACCCCATTGGTACTGTAGCCAATACGCTCGCTGAGGACGAGGATACGCTCATCGCAACCTATGCAGATAGGTTCGAGCAGAAAACCTACTCGGATTCCGGGAGCGGCCTTTCCATCACCTACAATCTATATCTGCCGGAAGACTATGACGCATCAGGCTCTTACCCGATGGTTGTCTTTATCGGGGACTCCAGCTGTGCCGGGAATGACGCGACGGTCTCCCTGACACAGGGACGCGGTGCCCTTGTATGGGCTACGGAAGAATGGCAGTCAGTATATCCGACAATTGTTACTGTACCGACCTACCCGGTAACGATTCTCGATGACCATGGCAGCTATACCACGACCGAATATGTAGAGCTGACAAAGAGGTACATCGACTACATGGTCAGCGAATACGCTGTTGATACAAACCGCATCTACGGTACCGGCCAGTCCATGGGATGCATGACCACATTGATCCTCGCTTCCGAATACCCTGATCTCTATGCTGCCTGCATGTTCGTTGACGGGCAGTGGGATATCAGCACTCTTACAGGCTTAGAGAATCAGACCTTTGTCTACTTCGCGGCAGAGGACGATACCAATGCATGGAACGGCGCACAGGAAGTCATGTCTATGTTTGACACGGATTCCGTCTCCTATCAGTATGCTCAGTGGGATGGCAGCTGGTCTGTAGATGAGCTT
>JAZOAJ010000136.1:0-6001 GCA_045595385.1 Lachnospiraceae bacterium
AGGTTCGTTATTGCTATGAATCCCAGAGTCAGTGGTGAAATAAGAGTTATTCCCGCTGTCTGAGCAGGATCATTCAAGAGACCAACAAAGAAAGTATCCGCAAGGTTATATACGATCAGCACAAGAGAACTGAGTATCGTAGGAATACACAGTTTCATGATTGCCTTGGGGATCGGCATGGACTCAAACAGTTCTGTTCTCATCCGATTGTGTTAGTAAGCGTACCGATGCCGTCCGCCTCGCATACGACCACATCACCCTTTTTCAGGTATTTAGGAGGGTCAAATCCCATGCCGACTCCTGCGGGCGTTCCCATTGAAATGATCGTTCCTGCCTCAAGAGTCATTCCCGCAGACAGATCCTCGATCACATCTTCAATTCCATATATCCATTGTGATGTATTGCCATTCTGACGAAGTTCCCCGTTTACATAGCAACGCACAGGGATACTGATAGGAAACGAGAATTCATCAGCGGTTACGATCCACGGACCTATGGGAGTGAAACCGTCCAGGCTCTTTCCCAGATAGAACTGTTTGTGACGTGTCTGGACCTCACGGGCTGATATATCATTCAGCAACGTATAGCCAAAGACATAGTCCTGCGCGTCTTTTGCAGACACATGATATGCGTCTTTTCCGATGATCACTGCCACTTCAGCTTCATAGTCAACCTTTTTCGTAACATTCTCATGGCTGTTCACAATGCCCTTATCCGGAACAGCCAGATTGACTCTTTTTGAGAAATAAACCGCATAGTTTTCCCTGACCATTGTCGGATGGAATCTCGCAGCCTCTGTCGTATGGTCCGCGAAGTTCATCCCCAGACAGATTACATCGTGCGCCGGTCTCGGTATCGGTGACATGAACTGCACTTCATCAACCGGTATCCTTTCTTCAGGAAGGTCATCCGGTATTCCTTTCCTGATAAGATCTTCCATTGAGCTGTAGTCTCTTAAAGGGATGATCTGATCAGCTACTATGCCTACAAGTTCTTCTCCCCCGTATGTGAATGTTGCTAATTTCATTTGTCCTTATCCTTTCCCACATCTTTGATCAGGCTGCCGATAATGTCATTCAGCCCTGATTTGCCTCCAAAGATGTCCCCGATTATCGAACTCTTCTTTTCGCCCTTAAGCAGCGCGACCGCATCTTTCTTTGTATCCGCATCCGCAGCCCGGTAGAGCTCAACAAGTTTCTTCTCTGCCGCAGTGAGCTTCATGGATGTACCGGAAGAAGTTTTTGAAGATGTTGTCTTTTTGGCAGTTGATGTTTTCTTTGCAGTTGAAGTTTTTGCGGAAGAAGTTTTCTTCGAATTAGAGCTGCCCTTTGCAGCATCAAGCAATGACTTCTGAGTCACTCCTGTAGCCTTGGCAATGGCCTTAAGCTGCTCCTGGGTCAGTTCCTTTTCGCCGCGTTCAGCCTTGCCGATATCAGTTGCGCTTGCGCCTTTAACCTTTTTCGCAAGCTGCTCCTGGGTGTAGCCTTTTGCTGTCCTTGCTTCTTTGATAAGTGTTCCGACTTTCTTGCCCATGATCTTCCCTCCTTGGTGATTTCAGCAGATCGATCCGTCTTTGAACCTTTTCATCATTTCATTTGTCAGGCTGAATGAATCCGGCTGCAGGACGATCTCGTCCCTGGTCATGAACTGCGCCAGTTTCAGTTCGTTCTCATCCATCCTGATCTCATTGCTGCCGTCCACATCGCAGTAGAATCCTGCGAGTATGTCTCCGGCAAGTCCCCATGGCTGTGATTTGTAGTATCTTATGTTCTTTACCCTGAGGCCGGCTTCCTCCATCACTTCCCTGCTCACAGTTTCTTCCAGAGTCTCACCGATCTCAGTAAAGCCTGCAACCAGGGCGTAATTATTGAAGCCTTCCCTGTATTTGGTGAGCAGCAGCCTGTCACCGTCGATCACCCCTATTATAACTGCAGGCATGATGCGGGGATACATGTTCCTGTCACAGACAGGACAGTGCATCGCTCTTTCAACCGGATGGTGCTCATTCCTGCCTCCGCATCTTCCGCAGTAGGCAAAATCCTTATACCACTGGCAGAGATGGAATCCGGTGAACATTATCATGCCGTCTATGTTTCCTGACCATCTTCTGAGAGCCCTTATGTCCTCATAAGAGAATCCCGGAACTTCTACAGTTTTTTTGCCCGCGTACAGGAAATACTCTGTTTCATCTATTGCAAATGCGTAATGGATGTCATCCACACTTCCCAGCATTGATGCTGTGGGCAATATCAGGCTCTCCTCCCCGGCTTTTGCAAGCATTTTGCGGCCGTCAAAGCAAATGATGGGGCTGCTGCCTGTAAGGACAGCGTCCGGGCGGTATTCGTTATGAAATTTATGGGGTGCGATATCCTGGATCATTTTTATATTACCTTATATGGTTTCCATTTTCTGTAATCACCGGAAACAAGTGTGTATAAAACTCCGTTCAGTTTCCCTTCAATACTGTCATGGAACCTGCTGGTACCATGAGTATGAGCGTATATGACCTGTTCAGCGCCATATTCTTCCGCCATGTCTGTAAATACGCTCGACGTCTGGAGAATGTTTGTAGGAGGATAATGCAGGAACATTATGTACTTCGTATATCCCGCATTCTTAGCCGCTTCAAATGACTGCCTGAGCCGCCCGGCTTCCCTCTCCACTATTTTTTCAGCATGTGCTGCTTCCTCTTCGTCCCAATCCACGATCTTCCCGAAACGGTTCAGATAGAAAGGGCCTTCAAAGGCAAATCCTTTTGTTCCGACCAAGGCATAGTCATTATACGCGAAGTAGTTTCCCTGAAGGAACTCTATTGAGCCATTAAACATCTCATTGAGTTTTTCTGTCTTTTTCGCGTCCCAGAACATGTCGTGGTTTCCCCTGACAAGGATCTTCCTTCCGGGAAGTTCTTCAATATAGCGAAAGTCAGGTGCGCATTCCTCCATGTTCTTCCCCCAGCTGTGATCTCCGACAAGGACAAGCGTGTCATCCGGGGTCAGGCTCTTTCTGCAGTTCTCTGCGAACTTTTTCTCATGATCCTTCCAGATTCTTTCAGTCAGCTGCGAACTTGCCTTGAGCTCACTTCCGAAATGCAGATGGAGATCTCCGATCGCGTACAGGCTCATGCTTTAAGCCTTTCCAGCAATTGCTTTGCTGATACTCTTATCTCCGGGTCCGGATAGAAATCCAATATGTCCCTCATGGCTTCAACCAGTTCTTCTTTGGGAGGCAGTTTATCACTGTCCTTGGAATATAGATCGTCCAGACATCTGATCATCCTGATGACCAGTTCCGGATCTTCCCTGAACAGTTCTTCCCTGATGCTGTCGATCCCGTCTTCCACATTCATCTCTTCTATCGTGCCATATGCTGATGTGAATTTTCCATACGGTCCGTCGTGGTCTTCCAGGCTTTCTATTTCCACGATATCCTTCTTCCACAGCAGGAAATTTGCTATCTCAAGGCCTTCGTCCGAGTGTCCGAATTCATGCTCATTATATTCCAGGGAATTATACGTGCAGTCACCTTCAAAGACATATCCGTCTACATAAGTTATACGAACGTATTTATTGTCATAATCTAACAGATTCATATGTTTAATGTTCTCCCGCCTTTACAGCATCAACGAACTGACTTATCTTCGCGTCATTGTCTTTGGAGTTTTCATGTTTCTTGTCGAGAAGCGACACTTTATTCTTCAGGTTCGGCAGCTGGGCTGTTAATGCTTCCACGCATTTCCCGATCTCTCCGCCGCCGGAAAGAATGAATACTGATGTGACTTTTGCTGCCGCATCCCTGTCTTTCAGGAACGCATTCACAGCCGGAACTCCCTTGCTGTTCCAGATGGGAGTGCCAAGTATGATCTCATCATAAAGCGAAGGATCCTTCTCCAGCGGTTTGATCGCAGGGACATGCTTAAGCGCGACCTGTCCGCCCCCGACTATGATCTGGGCGGCAAAGCTTTTGGGCATTGATTTAACAGTTTCAAGTTTTACCGTATCCGCTTCAAGCAGGCCGGCTATTTTTTCAGCGGCATCTTTTGTATTTCCGGATAGCGAATAATAAACAACTAATCTCTTCATCTGTACGAAACCTCCTGTATAAGCTCATATGCCTGCTTTACTACTGTTTTTAAACTGCCGACTTTATCGCAGTCGCCTATAAAATATACATTCTGTTTGCTGCCGTTCTGTTTAAAGCTTGCATCAGGATCATATCCTATCGATGTTATGACAGAATCAGCCTTCAGACTGATCTTTCCGTCAGGGGTATTTATGACAACTCCTTCTTCCGTGATCGAATCCGCAGCAGCATTCAGATATACCGGGACTTTATGGAACCTCATGAGCTCCCTGAGCATTGAGGAATTTGCCATGCATATGCCTCTTGCGCCGACTATGAACCCTGTCATTTCCACAATCTGGGGATGTTTCCCCTGAAGTGCCAGTTCATATGCTATCTCGCAGCCTGTAAGGCCTCCGCCTATGATCACAACGTTATCTCCCACTTCAGCTTCTCCGTTCAGGAAATCGGTAGCAGTAACTGCGCGCTCAGCTCCCGGTATGTTCAGCGTTCTGGCTTTTGCGCCGGTGGCAACTATGATCACATCCGAATCCAGTTCTTTAAGATCTTTTATCTCGGTATTCATGTGTATGGCGGCTCCGCTGGCATGCAGTTCCCGCTCATACCACTTCAGCAGGTCTTTATCCTTTTCCTTGAATGACATGGCCGCCGCAGCATTAAATACTCCGCCGAGTCTGTCGCTTTTCTCGTAAAGATCCACTTTGTGTCCGCGTTTCTGCGCCTGTATTGCAGCCTCCATTCCTCCAATGCCACCTCCGACGATTGCTATTGTCTTTGGCTTGGCTGCCGGGGCTTTGGAGTATTTCAGTTCATTGTTTGTCCATGGATTCAGCACGCATCTTCCCATTTCGACATGCATGGGATCGATATCAGTTCCCTGCCCGTTCAGTCCGTTAAACGGAAGACATGCTCCATGGCATGCGATGCACGGGCGGATCTCATCCATGCGGTCCTCAATGAGCTTGGTAATGTATTCCGGATCACAGAGCAGCTGCCTGCCTACGCCCATAGCATCTATCCTGCCGGCGCCTATCGACTCGGCGGCTGCATCAGGCTGCATACGTCCTGCACACACTACAGGTTTTGTAGTAAATTTCTTGATATGCTCCACATAGGAAAGGTTAACATTCATAGGTGCATATACCGGCGGATGAGCCCAGTACCATGCGTCATAGGTACCGTTGTCACAGTTGAACATGTCATATCCGGCTTCTTCAAGTATCTTTATCGCCTTTTCAGACTCTTCAAGCGACCTTCCCACCTCTTCAAATGTCTCTCCGGGGACTGCTCCTTCATTAAACCCTCTGGTCATTGAGCATACCGAATATCTCAGCGATACCGGATAATCATCTCCGCAGACTCTTTTTATCTCCTTAACTATGTCGCAAGCGAAACGCAGTCTGTTCTCCAGGCTTCCGCCATATTCATCCTGCCTGTGGTTTGTATATGGCATTGCAAACTGGTCGAGAAGATATCCTTCATGTACAGCATGGATCTCTACCCCGTCCACGCCCGCTTCCTTACATCTCAGGGCTGTCTGGCCGAACGCATATATGAATGTGCTTATCATGTCTGCCGTAAAGTGATCCATTTTAATATCGGGTGCCCATACATTTGGCTCATCCGGGTCCGGAGCCGACCACCACCATTTACTCATGATGATACCTGACGACACGCTTTTAAGAAATCCTTTCTTCACGAAAGGCTGAAGTAGCGGCGGAAGGAGCATGGACCTGCCCGACCCGGCGCTGATCTGGAAGAACACCTTTGCCCCGCTGTCATGTATATCCTGAACAACCGGCCTGACTTTATCAAATACTTCCGGATGTTTATAAACCCATTTTTTCCCGATAATGCTTATGAGAGGGATTAATCCCGGTATGAACAGACCGATGTTATTGTCCTTACGGTCGGCATA
>JAZOAJ010000137.1:0-2714 GCA_045595385.1 Lachnospiraceae bacterium
GCCATTTCTTTCAAAACTCCCGCAAAAACCTGCCATTTAGGGAAGCCAGCATCCCAAAGCGCAAAAAGGCAGCAGCCACTAAAGAACAAAAATGACCGCCAAAACGGCGGTCTTTTCATGTCTTTAGAAATTATCCTTAAAAAATTGTTTTATGAAGTCCTTCAGGAGCAGGGCACTGGGCGACAGTTCCTTGCCTTCGGGCCAGCAGACATTTATCGTGCGCTGGCATAGAGGGGTTTCGATCCTTATCGTTTTTATATTATCAACCTCGATCACTCCGGAAGTGTACTGCGGGTAGAGAGCTATGCCTATTCCGAGCTGCACCATTCTCCGCAGAGTATCAGAGTCGTTGTTCTCGTATTTGATGACGGGAGAAAAACCGGCTAAGTGGCAGAAGCCTTCCGTGGCAGTGCGCATGGGTGAGCCGGCAGTCATCATGATGAAGGGCTCGTCCTTTGCCATTATCAGCGGGATGGAGTCATATTGCGCCAGAGGGTGATTCTTGTTGACAGCGAGAAGGAATTTCTCCTCAAAAACGACCTCATTATTCTTGGGGGAGGGCAGGTCGTTAGTGACGACGATGAGCCCGAGGTCGTAATCCTCGCTGTTGTCGTGGACGATGGACATGCTGTCCTGGAGCACAGATATGTTCACAGTCGGATATTTCTCCAGAAAAGCGATAAGGATCCGCGAGCAGAGAGAAGAGTAATTCCATACGGCGACAGTAAGGGGATGATCCTTTGTCATATTGAGAATATTCAGCTCTTCGTTTGCTTTGTCAAGGCGGCTGAAGACATCCTGGACCGCGTTCAAGTAGATCTGACCATAGTCATTTAAGACGATCCGCTTTCCGGTGCGGTTGAAAAGCGGGACGCCCAATTCATTTTCAAGACGCTGGATAGCCTGAGAGATCGAAGGCTGGGAAATGTTTAAAACAGAAGCCGCTTTAGTGACGCTCTGGTTCCTGGCAACTTCCAGAAAATAGTTCAGCTGAGACAGTTCCATTACTATTTATTCCTCGCATTTCAAAAACTCAAATACCAAGGCTGCTTATAGGAAAAAACATACTATTAATAGGCGCAGTTGTCAATAAAATACAGCAATTTAAGGCATATATGGCAGATTTGGTGCAATATTCCTGGAATTAATACAATTATTGATAGGTGCAGCCTATTAGAACATCAATACTCGATATTAGACATAAAATAGGCAGATGCTATCATTTAATTAAGAACAATTCCACCTGAAGATCACAGAAAAATGGGGCTAAAAATGTTTCAGAATAAACTATCACAAATAGCCATCGCGGGGGTCGGAGAACTTGATTACGGCGCGCTTTACAGAGATAAAAGCATCACTGCGCCGAGGGATCCGTACGAGATGGCAGCTGACGTAATAAAGATCGCGCTGGATGATGCGGGCATGAAGAAAGAAGACCTCGACGGCATCCTCTGTGTAAGGGAGATCCCGAGATACGAGTACCTCTGCTACAAGATAGGTTTCGATAAGCCCCGCCTTGTAAACATTCTCGAAGTGTCGGGAAGGCAGAGCGGCGTTGCGCTCCAATATGCGGCAATGGCGATCGCGACGGGGATGTGCCATACAGTGCTGGTCGTGTATGCGAACATCGGAAGGTCGTCCAGGTACAACTACGGCGGCACCGGAGACGGAGGAGATCCGTACGGACTGCTCTGCGGAATGACATCTCCAGGAGCGCAGGTTGCGGCCATGTATAACAGATACCGCTACGAATTTAACGTAGGGGAAGAGTATCTCGGCAAGCTTGCGGTCAATAACAGATATCACGCGTCCCTGAACCCCAATGCTGTGTTCAGGGAGAGATATACTCTGGAAGATTACATGAACTCCAGATACATTACCGAGCCGCTCAGATTATACGATTACTGCATGATCAATGACGGCGCGGTCGCGATGATCCTTACGACCGTAGAGAGGGCAAAGGATCTGAAGAAGCCGGTCGTTGAGATGATCGGAACAAGCTGCTGCGGAGACATGGCATCGTCCTATCTTAAGCAGGATTTCTTCTATGAAGCGATAAAGAAAGTATCTGACGACATGTTTGCGCAGGCAGGCGTATCCCGTGAGGATATTGACAACTTGCAGATCTATGACAATTTCACCCCGACGATCCTGTTCTCGCTTGATGGTCTCGGATACTCGGCAGAGCGCGGAGGAACCGGGGACTATATCGACAGAGTGGGCCTGACAGTCGGCAGTTCAAAGAGACCGGTGAATACATGCGGCGGACATACATCACAGTCCTACATGCAGGGCTGGAACCATCAGGTTGAGTGCGTACGGCAGCTCCGCCATGAGTGCGGGGAAAGACAGGTACCGGACAGCAAACTGGCGCTGTACCTTTGCACGTCACCTATAGTCACCGGACACATATTTGCCAGAAGATAGGAGGAAAAATGACAGAATCACAGCGTATGGGAGTTGCCAGCCTCCTGCCGGATTATCCGGATTATGAAGCAGAGTATTGGGAAGGCCTTCAAAAGGGCGTGCTTTTGATACAGAAATGCCCGCATTGCGGAAATGTACAGTTCCCGCCGTCTTCTATATGTACAAATTGTCTGTCGGAAGATACGCAGTGGGTCCCCTGCTCGGGGAAAGCAGCCCTCTGGTCGAAAGTCCGCTTCCATAAAGGCTATCTGAAGCCGTACATGGATGTCCCGTATTCCGTCGGACTC
>JAZOAJ010000138.1:0-12429 GCA_045595385.1 Lachnospiraceae bacterium
TGCCGCAAGCCTTGGCTTTTATGCACTGACCGGACTGATCAATTCAATATACATACTGATCACAGCAGCGAGTACATTCGGTGCTGCGCTCGGAATGGGTGCAATATCAGAAAAGGGAAGCAGATATCTCGAAGAACATAAAGGAGAGCTTGACCGGGAAGGCAAAAAGAAATACAAGGCAGGGATAAAGAGCAGAAAGAAGATCCTGATGATATGCTGTCTTATCCTCAATTTCGGACTCCTTTGTTTCTTTAAATATTCCAATTTCCTGATCGAACAGATCAATTCACTGATATCGGCATTTCACGGTGAGGGACAGCTTGACATGCTGAACCTTATTGTCCCGCTTGGAATATCATTCTATACATTCCAGAGCATGGGATATCTGATCCAGGTATACTGGGAGAAGACAAAACCGCAGAAGAATTTCGCAAAGCTGCTCCTGTTTGTTTCATTTTTCCCGCAGATAACCCAGGGGCCAATAAGCGAATACGACCAGCTTGCGCCCCAGCTATATGAGCCTCATGATTTCACTTACAGGAACTTTTCCTGGGGCATGCAGAGATTCATTTGGGGTCTTACCAAGAAGCTTGCGATCGCAGACGGACTGGCTGTCTATGTGAAACACATATTCGCGGACTATAATACTTACAGCGGGATAACCGCACTGTGCGGGGCATTCTTCTACAGCATTGTCATCTATGCCGACTTCTCGGGTTACATGGACATGATGTGCGGACTGTGTGAGGTTCTGGGCATACATCTGACAGAAAACTTTGAACGCCCGTATTTTTCAAAATCAGTCGCTGAGTATTGGCGCAGATGGCACATAAGTCTCGGCGCCTGGTTCAAGGCATATATATACTATCCGGTTGCTGTTTCAAGATGGAATCAGAAGCTGGGATCGAAGCTGAGGGAAAAAGTCGGAAGGACAGTAGGCAAGACACTTCCAGGGTCAATAGCTCTCGTGATCGTATGGTTCACCACCGGTCTCTGGCACGGAGCCAGCTGGGCTTACATCGTATGGGGACTTGTAAACGGACTCTTCATTATCGCAGGCATTTGGCTGGATCCGGTTTATGCCAAATGGAAAAAGGCCTGGCACATAAATGAGAACACATTCATATGGAAAGCTTTCCAGGTCATAAGGACATTTATCCTGATCACCTTCATCAAGGTGCTTCCGGAAGTCGGAACCCTGTCAGACGGCTTCGGGCTGTGGGCGAGGATATTTACTGAACATACGATACCGAAGACGTTCCAGGAACTGTTCCCGTTTATTTTAAAGAAGAACCATCTTATAGTGGCACTTGCGCTTACACTGATCCTGTTCGTGATCAGCCTTCTTCAGCGCAAAAAGCCATTCAGGGAATATTTCAATAAGATCCCGATGGTATTCAGGATAATAATACTTGCAGTACTATTTGTTGTTGCACTGGAAATAGGTTGGAGTGAAACCGGTCTGTCAGGAGGATTCTTATATGCGCAGTTCTGATAAGAAAATGAATGACAAACTGAAAGCGGTAATTGCGGCAGTCATTTTTATCATTGCTGTAATTGTGTTCAGTGCTGTTGTCTTCTGGCCGTACAGAAAGGTATGGAGCAAAAACAACCACTATGATACGCTTTTCCTCGGCGCATCCAGGGTTTATAAGGGAATAAAGCCAAATGTCATGGATGAGCTTCTCGGGTGCAACTCTTATAGCCTGGCATCTGATTCCAGTTCTTTTGAGGACAGGTATGTACTCCTTGAGTCTGCTCTTGAGCAGGGGAGCCTCAAACTGCTTGTATTTGAGATATCGTATGACGCGCTCACAGACCGGTTTAACAGCCGCAGAGGCGAGGGCTATGTATATGAAGTAGAGCCTATGTCAAAACTGGAAGGGTTAAAGCGGAAAGCACTGTTCTGTAATGAGAAGTTCAATTTCTGGGAAGACAATTACGATAACGTATATCCTGCGCTCATGAGCTATGGCTTTGAGAGGTGGGAAAGGAACATAAGAAGATGGCCTGAAGAGAAGGGCTATATTCCATTTGGACCCATTGATATTGAATGGACAAAAGAGCAGGCAATAGCTAAGCATAACTCATTGCAGGTAAACAGTGATTACGAGGAAGAGAATAAAGAGTATGTGGACCGTATCATTGAACTGGCCATGGCAAATGACATAGAGGTCATTCTCATCAATACTCCCGATTCTGAGGCAAACCTGTGGCAGTATACCGGGTGGGAAGTCTATGACGAATACATAAAAGGCCTTGCATCCAAATACGGGCTGCAGCTATATGATTTTAACCTTTATAAAGACAGACAGTCATTGCTTAATGACAGGGATTCATATAATGATTATTCGCATCTGAGCGAAAACGGCGCAGATGCATTCACAAGGCTGCTGGCGGATATCCTTAAGAGAGGGAAAACCGAAGATCTGTCCGGCCTGTTTTATGACAATTATGAGGAAGCGCGGGCGCATCTTACCTATGTGAAAATTGTAGAATAAAGAACATAGGGAAAAAGCAATGAAAGAGCTCAGAAAAGTAATACTTGCAACCGCATTTGAACCATTTGGCGGTGATAAGATCAACCCTACAGAAATGATACTGGATAAGCTGCCTGATGAGATAGGCGGGAATAAGATCAGAAAACTGCTGCTGCCGGTCGAATTCGGGCGGGCTGTGGAAATGGCAACTGCTGAATATGACAGGCTGTCTCCCTCGGCAGTTATAATGCTGGGGCAGGCAGGCGGAAGAAGTGCCATTACCCCTGAGACAACAGCAAAGAATATCATGAATGCTTCCATCCCGGACAATGCCGGATATCAGCCTGAAAACCGGACGATAGTAGAAAACGGACCGGATGAACTGCATTCTACTTTCGATGCTGCCGGGATCGCGGAAGCATTGAATGCAACCGGCATCCCCTGCGAAGTATCCCATGACGCGGGGGAATATGTCTGCAACGCCCTGCTGTACGGAATGCTGTATCATAATAAGGGAAGAGTGCCGACAGGCTTTATCCATGTACCGTTCATAAAAGAACAGGGGCATGATGACAAGCCATTTATGGAATTTGAGGACATGTATGAGGGGATAATCGCTGCGGCAGTTGTGATCTAGTGATCATTAAGACCAAGAGGATCTTTTACAAAGAATGCCCGCACATGATCTTCTGTTATCAGCACAGACTCCTGATGGAGGAATGCACACAGGTCTCCGGCAATCTCGGTTACTGTATTTTTATCTGCATCGATCAGTGTCAGCACAAGAGTTGTCTCTCTGGTATATTCACCGTTTTCATGCATGTATCCGCCTTCCACCACATCAAAGGAAAACGGGATATGATATGCATTGCAGACATTCCTCAGAATGCCTATATATTTATCGGTTTCAAATAACTGCGTCTTTGTTACTGAATCATTCAGGCCGATATATATCTTTGTTTCTATCATCGGGCAATCTCCTTTGCAGATCGGACGTTTGATGCATACATTTTATCAGAGTGCCGGGAGCTCTTCAACGAGCTTGGAATGTTAGAGGCAGGCTTTATTTTCGAAAGCCCTTGATTTTAAAAGTAATATCGTGTAAAGTATTGACTGTTCGTAATTCGGACAGATTTTAATTCGGAGAAGTACCCAAGCTTGAGCTGAACACTTAACGAAGCCAACGGCTGAGTTTAGTGAGAAGCCATGCGAAGGCGACTCTCAAAGTTTTTATTCGGAGAAGTACCCAAGCTGGCCGAAGGGGCTCCCCTGGAAAGGTGCAGAGCCGAAATCAAAATAATTTCTTTTATCTTTCGCGATTCCCCCTGTCACAAAACCACGAAATACAGGCAATTTACTACTAATTTACTACGATTATCATTTGTGGAGCCCGGTTTGCGTAGCCTATATTCACTGAATTACTATACGGTAATGAGGATATGAAATACGAAATAGCATATTTCTAATCACAGAACGAGGATTAAATTCCATTATAAAACCTAATGGGCTGGAGAGAACCTCCAGCCCATATTATGTCAGTAAGACCTATCCAGACGATCTTCTTCCTCCTCTGACAGGTCATCATCATAGTTTCTGTCAAACAACAGTTTTATTGTAGCAAAGTTTGTCTACAAGCAGGCCACGAAAAAAACGCGTAGTTATAAGGAGAGCGTCTTTGCTCGTATTAATTTTGAAATAACATATTGACATTTTTCTATGTGTCTGCTATCCTTACACATAGAAAATATTCTATAAGTGAGGTGAGACGGTTGGAACAGGTTTATATTGATACCGCGAAGATGCTGAAGGCGATGTCTGATCCGAAGCGTCTCAGGATCGTGGATATGCTATCCTGCGGAGAGCTGTGTGCCTGCGAGATTCTGGAAGAGTTCCATATCACGCAGCCAACGCTGTCCCATGACATGAGGGTGCTGGTGGAAGCCGGCATCGTCACGGACAGGAGAGAGGGGAAGAATATCTACTATACGCTTAATAAGGAAGCGCTCGGTGAGATGCATAAGACACTTGGAAATGTGTTTGCGGATAAGCCGGATTGTATCTGTCACAAGTGTAAGAACAATTAAGAAAGCCGATGGAGGTATCTGTCGGCAAATCTTTTACCGAACATATAGAATAATTGCAATAAGTCTATAAGAGGGCGGACATATGGGGAATCAGAAAAAAGAAATCAGTTCATTTCAGAAACATCTGACATGGTGGGTTCTTGGCTGTATGGTGGTCGGGGTCCTGATCGGGCATTTCGTTCCGGCAATACCAGATGCACTTGGCAGGCTGGAGCTTTCCGGGATATCTATACCAATTGCTATTTTAATCTGGGTAATGATCTATCCTATGATGATGAAGGTGGATTTCCAGAGCGTAAAGCAGGTCGGGAAGAATCCGAAGGGACTGTTTCTGACATGGATCGTGAACTGGCTGATCAAGCCGTTTACGATGTATGGGATCGCGTACCTGTTTCTGTTCGTTATCTTCAAGGCATTTATCACGCCTGAGCTTGCAACACAGTATCTTGCTGGTGCGGTACTCTTGGGGGCTGCACCATGCACGGCGATGGTATTTGTATGGAGCACGCTGACAAAGGGAAATCCTGCGTATACCGTGGTGCAGGTGGCAACGAATGATCTGATCATTCTGGTGGCGTTCGTGCCGATCGTGAAGTTCCTGCTTGGTGTGTCAAATGTGAGCGTTCCGTACAGCACTCTGTTTGTCAGCATTATTCTTTTTGTGGTCATTCCGCTGGCAGGTGGTGTACTGACAAGAGTGAGCGTGATAAGGAGCAAGGGGCAGGACTATTTTGAGAATACTTTTATCCACAAATTTGACAATGTCACAACGATAGGGCTTCTGCTTACACTGGTTATCATTTTCAGTTCACAGGCGGAAGTGATCCTGTCGAATCCGATCCACATTGTACTGATTGCCGTGCCTTTGATCATCCAGACATTCCTGATCTTCTTTATTGCGTTTGGCGGCGCAAAACTTGTGAAGCTGCCATTTGACATTGCGGCTCCTGCCGGGATGATCGGGGCATCTAATTTCTTTGAGCTTGCGGTGGCGGTAGCGATTGCGCTGTTCGGCACGACAAGTCCGGCAGCGCTTGCTACAACGGTCGGTGTGCTGACGGAAGTGCCGGTCATGCTGACGCTGGTGAGAATCGCTAACAAGACGAAAGAGAGGTTTTAAGCTATGTGGTCATTTATACAGGAACAGATACTTGGAATGAAGTGGCTGAATATATTGATAGGGAATCTGCTCTATGCCCTGGGTCTGGATACAGGCACGAAGATTGGCGGCAGTATTCAATTTTTCATCTATGATGTAATAAAGATCACGGTGCTGTTGTGCGTGCTGATTTTTCTGATTTCCTACATCCAGAGTTTCTTTCCGCCGGAGCGGAGCAGGAAGATCATGGGGAGGTTCCATGGGATAGGAGCGAATATCGTTGGTGCACTGCTGGGTACGGTAACGCCGTTCTGCTCGTGCTCATCCATTCCGATCTTTATGGGATTTACCAGTGCAGGGCTTCCGCTGGGCGTGACATTTTCATTCCTGATCTCATCTCCCATGGTGGATCTGGGAAGCCTGGTGCTGCTTATCAGTATATTCGGGGTGAAGATCGCAGTTGCGTATGTGGTGCTCGGGCTTGTGATCGCCGTGACCGGCGGCACGATGATCGAACATCTGCACATGGAGGACCAGATCGCGGATTTCATCCGTAACAGCAACAGCCGTGTGGATATCGAGGCTCCCAACCTGACGGTGAAGGATAGGCTGATCTATTCCAAGGATCAGGTGGTATCGACTTTTAAGAAAGTCTTTCCTTTTATTCTTGTGGGAGTTGCAATCGGAGCGCTCATCCATAACTGGATCCCGGAAAGCTGGGTGGAGAGCATACTTGGAAGCAATAATCCGTTCGGGGTATTTCTGGCAACGCTGGTAGGCATCCCTATGTATGCGGATATCTTTGGAACGATACCGATCGCAGAGGCACTTCTGGCGAAGGGTGCGTTGCTGGGTACAATCTTAAGCTTTATGATGGCGGTGACGACGCTCAGCCTGCCGTCACTCATCATGCTTAAGAAGGCAATAAAGCCGAAACTGTTAGGAACATTCATAGCCATATGCGCGGCAGGGATCATCATTGTCGGATACGGCTTTAATGTATTTCAAAATCTATTTATCTGAAGGAGGACAGGGTCATGAATATCAAGGTTTTAGGCAGTGGATGCAAGAGCTGTGAGGCTCTGCTTGCAGCAACAAAGGAAGCGGTGGCAAAGAAGGGCGTTGATGCTGAGGTGGAATACATCACCGACATGGAGAAGCTCATGGGGTATGGTGTCATGAGCATGCCAGCGCTGATGATTGACGGTAAGGTTGTGTCGGTTGGTAAGGTGCTGAAGGCAAAAGACGTGGAGAAGCTGCTGTAAACTGAATAACGAATAGTTATTGAGCCTGCGGGTGTTGGGATATTCCTGATGTCCGCAGGCTTTTTATGCGTTAAGACGCTGGCATGAGTAAACAAACGGTTCAAGAATTTTTTCAAAAGCTGGTGACCAAAAGATAGTATATCCAGGATGTACTGACAGCTATAGCTGGGGAACAGAAGAAGGCGGATAACGGGCAGAAGTGTCCATGTCCCTGCCAGAGCTGTAACCGGAGCCATACACTCCCGTACATCAGTCCGTATACCATTTTCGGATAAAAAACGCACCGCATCTGGAGACTTATGGAGGGTTATGCCGGTTTCTTTCATCCTACCTTGAAAAGATGATGGAACAGTAACCGTTATAATAATAGTTTAATCCTTGAGACCCCATGCTTTGACATGTCCCGGAAGATGATCTCTTTCGGGATTTTTTTCAGATACTTTTTCTCGAGCATGGTATTACCATAATAATAGTTGAAGTTAGTTACCGGAAACACAACCCAGTCCGTATCCGGTTGTTTGTTTGCCATATAGAAAGACACGATGTCTTCTATGACATTCTTTGGAACCCCATTCAGATCGATGCTGTCAATGTAAGCTTTTGTTTCTTCAGGCAGTTCATATTCTTCCATGCGGAGAGGACCAGAATCCAATGCTTTTGCAACTATGTCGTCAAACCTCAGTGTCCATGAACCATTGGTATTTGGAGCGAATATCGGTACTTGGAGCTGTCGGATTTTATTTTTCCAGTCGTTTGTGAAGGAAACTGATATTTTGGCAGCTTTATCAACAGCATCCTTCTTAACTTGTTCATAGTGCTCATCGATGAAACTCAATACATTTTTATTATGCCTGAAAAACCATCCAGCTCCAGTGCTATCTACAAGTTCAGGATAACTGCTGTTCAGCTCACTAAAATTGACAGAGGGATCCGATTTTTTCTCGATGTCCGGTATACTGCACCATGCTTTAAGTGCGTTAATGGCATGATCGATCCTGTCATATGGATCTCCATCTTTAAGGTGGCCATCCGGCTCATGGAATAAGTATCCCCTGGCGATGATCGTCAGGATGCGTTCCAGCCCTTTGAACTCTGCAAATATATCGATCAGCATCCTGCCAAGGTATGTTGTGTCTTTTTTGGAATCAGCTTTATATACGGGGGTACCAGTATAATCAAGGAATTCCTGCCATTCATTTGTCATTTGTCAATAATCTCCACTTTTTCCTTTTAGGCGGATAAGGACATACCAAAGGCGCAAGATACCCGCCCAGAACTTCTATAGCGAACTTTCGTTTCTCAAGCGCAACAGCACATCTTGCAGCTTCCGCAAAATCAAAAGTTTCTCTGTGACCGATCGGCTGCAGGACTGTAAGGCAATTGAGTTTGATCCGATGTCTGTAATCTGATGCAGTTTCCACACCTGCAAGCATGGTCCTCATATCATGGTTGTCATTATGCTTTACAAGGCCTTTGCTGAAATCATAAATCCGATTGTTTTCATCGATATCGCAGAGGATATCCCCAAGCAGCCGGAATCCGCATTGTCTGAAATCGCAGAAAAGCTCCTCATATCTTGAAGGGATCCCCAGACAGGCAGTTATATTCCAGTATATTTCTTTTCTTTTTTCAGGCGGCGAAAGATGCCATCTTAGATCTTCCAGAGTCCTGCGGGCTTCGTGTATGTACTGTGGAATAGAGTTCTCAAAAAGAGCATATAGTTCTTCAGCACTGAATTCATCGTCCTGTCCACGGGAATAGAGTATCCTCTCAACATCGTTTTCACGCTTCATACCGGTTCTCTGATGTCTTGATATGCGGACCCGTTTCAAGGCATCCTCATAGGTCTTTATGACGCTTTTCATACGTTCCATGACTGCTGGATCCCTTTTATATTTCCAGTCAGGTTCAGTTGCGAATATGAATAGTTCTTCATCTGGCTTGGGCACAGGTATTATGCCGGGAGTCGAATTTGTCAGCTTCATTGCGTAAAAAGGAAGCTTTTCCAGATTGGAACTTTTATGCTCCCAGTCCTGGGACGCAAAGAACGCTTTCAGTTTTTCTTTTTTTGTCTTCTGAAACCATTTCCTGTTCGCTTCATCACTTTTTATAATGGAGTTGTATTTAAGGAACTGGCTGCGGGGGGCCCTGCGTTCTAATAGGTATTCGCTCAGGTCAGGCTTTATGCCGCTCTTTGCGGAGTCGATCTCAAGCCCTGTCAGTATGGCCAGGGTTTCCGTGTCTTTTCTGTACTGATCCCTTTGGGCAGCATCTGTATTTTCATCATATGCGATGATCCCGCAGTTGAGCGCAGCATTGCTTATCTGGCCAACGCGGGAAGAAAAGGTGTTTTTAATGCATTCGAGCCTTGCGTGCCAGTCGGAAGCATCTGCGGTAACGGGTATGGCTGTCGGGATTTTTAACAAAGGGAGATACCTGCCATTCTCATAATTACGCATGACACAGCAGTTGACCAGAGGGTCAGCAATGGTCTTTACCATGTCCCCGTCATAATCAGCACCACCGAGCCGCTCCGGGATCAGTGATCTGGAATCTACCATAAGTACATATGCCAGATGCGACAGGTATTTTTCCCTGATATGACCAGTTTTGGAGAGCGGTTTTGCAACAGCCTCTTCGTTTCTTGCAATATGCGGGCTTCGGAGCAGAGTGTAGGTATCCTGAAGAGGGTATGCTGCACCTGGCGCATATATCTCATTATCACGCAGTATTTCTCTTTTCAGTCTGCTGATGCCCGTTATGTTTTCTTCGATCCTTCCGGCTATGTGGATCAGCAGACGTATCAAGTCATCCGACAAGTATCTGTTATCCCCGTACACAAGCAGCCTGCCGGAACCATACTTTGCAGCTATGCTGTCTTTTATATTATCAAGTTCATCTGTAAAGGTTCCCTCGTTTATGAACAGTCGGTTTTTCCTAAGGACTGATACCGAATTACGCCTTGTGCTTTCCATACTATTTATTCCGGTATCAAGCTGATCTGTAAAATGCCGTATCCGCCATTCGTTATCACATGCTGCCTTGTAATAAGCTATCTCTGTGGTCTTTGTGATCCAGTCGCGGCTGTCGTTTTCCGGTGATATGACCCAGCCATAAGGGAGATCTCTGGGGCGCAATTCTTCATCTGTAAATGCAAGAGTGTTCAGGAACTGATAGTTCAACTCCGTGGTATCATGGCTTCCGGTCTTATCCTTTCCCGAGACATAGAGCGCATGATCATATTTCCTGCAGCGATCCAGATACTCTGACCAGGAAATCCCGTTTTCCTTCATCCAGGAAAGTCCTTTGAACATGCTTTTTGTGAGTATCATCTCTATTTCGGAGACATTATGTTCCATTCCGAACAAATCGCAGATCGTAGTGATCCCAAGCTCTTTATACAGGTTTTTGAAATCCACCTCGTGGACCACGCCTTTGATATAGGGCAGCCTTATCTGGAATGAGTGGTGCCCCTCATTATACAGATCCAGTATACGTCTCCATTCAGAGGAGATGATCCCTTCACCGTCGAATTCCAGGACCTCTATATCTGTGGCTTCTTCTATTCGCGTATATTTTCGAAGCGTGCCTGAAGTCAAATCATCTTTTACAGTGACGGTATCAACGCCTTTTACAATGCTTATGGGATTATCAACGATAATAATCTTTTTCCCAGTAAGTTCTAAAGTTTCGAATCTTTCACCATCTGAAAACATCAGACCGTTATAGGCAAAAAGTTTACTTAGCTGGCATTTATTAATGGTCATGCCCAACATTATGTGTTCTTTAAGCTTTGAGTAAATATCTTCCCGGACAAATGAGAGCCGACAGTCTCTGCTCATGCTGGCAGAACGCTCAAAAGAAATGAAACGTTTTGGGCCTTTTCCAAAGTCAAGCTGTAGGCCAGCCGGTATGAAGAGTTTATCTGCCTTATCCTGCAGTTCTGCGATCTTACCGGACAGTTTCCTGTCATAGATCCCGGAGAAGTCCATGTAAATAAAAACGTCTGAAAGAGCGGTTTCAGATCTCAAGCTGTCTGCCTTGCCTATGAGCTGTAACGCTTGATAAAAGACAGGGCAGTCATTCTGATAGGTTTCTTCTGCGATATGGCCTTTTACGAGTTCAGGAATCTCGGCATAGACAATGTAACCGTCTTTACTGTTGCGTGCCAGCGACAGCAGACGGATGACTGAAAACTCATATATTTTATAGCGTTTCTGTGACAATTTCTAAAGCGGTCCTTTATTGTGCTGTTAAAAAAAACGAACTGGTGTTCGCTTTTGATTATAGTTTTTTAATCCATGTTTGTCTATATGTATTTTCCCTTTAATCACATAAAAAGTATTCGCGCATAATTTGATAACTGCTCCCACTTTTTAGCCAATCTGGCACAGGGAAGGAGGAAGGGAATATGTGCTGACGTGAAAGCGAGACGTTGTTATCGGTAAAAACAGGCGCTGATGCGCCGGAAAGGAACACGAGATGAGAAAATTACAAAATGGCCAGATAATCATCGGGGTCGATCATGGATACGGGAACATCAAGACAGAGAACTTCTGCTTCCGTGCAGGCATTCTGTCATATGATTCCGAACCGGCATTTACAAAAGACATGTTGGTTTATAAGGACAGATACTATCTTTTCGGAGAAGGGCATAAGGAGTTCTCAGCTGAGAAAACCAGGGACGATGAGTATTATGTCCTGACACTTGCAGCCATCGCGAAGGAATTGGAGCAATCAGGCGTTACAGATGCAGATGTCATAATCGCCGCTGGTCTTCCATTAACATGGATGTCCGGGCAGAAAGAAGCATTTAGGAAATACCTGATGCGCAGCGAGGAAGTCAGCTTTGTCTATAACCGGGTTGATTACAATATCCGTATAGATGATGTCAGGATCTACCCGCAGGGCTATGCTGCAGTTGCGAACATTGCCCCAGCCATGAAGGGGCTGAATATTATCGCAGATATCGGGAATGGCACCATGAACACTCTGTATATAGTTGACGGACATCCCCAGAATGCAAAGATGTATACGGATAAATACGGAACATACCAGTGCACTCTCGCAATAAGGGAGATCTTCCAACAGAAAACGAACCGTGAGCTGAATGACCTCATAATCGAAGAGGTGCTGCGGACCGGATGTGCTGACATTGCTGCTTCAGACCTGAAGATCATCAAAGTGATCGCTTCAGAGTATGTTGCAGGGATATTTAAAAGGCTCAGGGAACATGGCTATGATGAAGGCACCATGAAACTCTGCATCACAGGTGGCGGAGGATGCCTCATAAGAAATTTTGCGAAGATCAACCCTGAGCGGGTGCAGATCATCGATGATATCTGCGCTGCAGCAAAAGGGTATGAGTACATGGCAGAACTGCAGCTGAGAAAGCAGGCGGATAATGGGTAACTACTACAGGATCAATGCCAGATTCAACCTGGATGATGAGGAAGAACGGAATGCCGCAGAGTTCCTTACAGATCTGCGTACAAAGGACC
>JAZOAJ010000139.1:0-3709 GCA_045595385.1 Lachnospiraceae bacterium
AAGTCCCTGATCTGCTGCCTGCTTAACAGCCTGGAGTGAATGCTCGTCAGCAGCTGCAGCCACTACGATACGGCTGACCTTTGTGTTGCCTTTTAACTTTCTTTCAATGATCTCGTCAAATGTCTTATAAACCATTTTGAAAAACCCCTTTCACACATGTGCCATTTATCAGTAAAAACAGTTTATCATCTATATCTGTGAAAATACAAGTGAGACGTTTTTTGGAAAAAGGGTGTCATTGAATCTGCGCGGGAACGGATGGCTGCTTCAGTTCTTCCCTGAGTGCGGGATATGCCTCTCCGATACGCTCAAGCGTCCTGTTATAAGACTCGGCAGCCTCCCACATGCTTCCGACAGGCCACGCCGAACTGTCCGTCATGCTGTCCAGCGGATCTATGTAATACACTCCGCCGCCTATTTCCACCCATGTAGGGAGCACATAGACATCAGTGAGCTTTACTTTGCCGTTATTAAGCTTAGAAAATGTGAATTCCATTACAAGCCCGTCTTCGGTATATCCTCTCGGCTCTTCCGGTACCATGATCTCTTTTCTCTGGCTTGAAATGGCATTTCCCATTGAATACAGGCAGTATGTAGTGTTGCCGCTGTCGCTTTTCAGCACGTCAAATTCCTGGATGACATGAGGATGTCCGCCGATTATGACATCAACTCCCATGTTGCACATCTCCTGAGCCATCTCCTCCTGGTAGCCGTTCGGATAATCCATGTACTCATCGCCCCAGTGTACGAAGACTACGGTAACATCGCAGTCCTTGGAATCCATTTCCCTGAGATTGTCCCTTACGGAGCTGTAAAATGAATCAAGATCTGAATAGCAGAATGAGTTGATCAGGTTGACATCTGATTCGTTCATCTCGATGCCGTTAAGGGACTTCCAGTCGGACGGATCTTGTCTCGTGTCATATGTATAACATACAAATCCGAAGCGTATGCCGTTAATGTCCTTTACAAGGACATAGCTTTCATTTTCATCCATGCGTGTGCCTGTATAGTCCATGCCCTCGGCACGCAGGACTTCCTGCGTGTGGGAGAATCCCATGCTGCCGCAGTCATAGGTGTGATTTGTTGCAGTAAGGCACATGTCGACACCGGCCTCCTTGAGGTCGGTCACAATGGAATCTGGCGCATCAAACACAGGATAGCCTGTGGGATCATCATCTCCGCCGCAGGGCACTTCCAGGTTCACGATCATATAATCAAGCGCAGACCAGTACGGCGCAACATCTTTAAATGACTCTGAAAAGTCATATTCGCCGTCTCCGTTATATGCACCGTTAAGCACTGAATCATGCAGAAGGATATCTCCTGTTGCTCCTATTGTCGCGCTGCCCTCAAATGCAGGTGAAGGAGGACCGGGGGCATATCCGGTCTTCGGATTAACGGTCGTGGTCTCAGTCTGAGTCTCTCCTGTGCCCGCCTGCTGCTGGGGCTTCGGATTGTTCTTTGCAGAAAGAGCCCTTGTGACAATGAACACGGCAAGCCCGACCACTATCACTATTGCTGCGATCAGAATGATACGCCTGATAATGACCTGCCTTCTTCTCTTTCTTCTTCTGCTGTTAGCACTGGATCTTCTCTGTGTCATTTATGTCTCCTGCCGTCAGGCTTTCTTGTTCTTGAATACCCATTTGCGCTGGATATTGTAGCTCACCAGGAACAGTATCAGATCAACAACGCATTTGACCACTGTCTGCAGTGCTCCCTTTATCCCCAGGAGTTTATCCGCGAACAGATCCACCAGGAGCATGGATGCCAGAAGCTGGCAGACAGCAAGGATATAATACCTTCCCACAGTACTTCCGAAATTATCAGTGGATTTGAATACAGTTTTCCTGTTGATCATGAAGTTGAAGAAGGACGAGATCACCCTTGCAACAACCGTGCATATGATAACCCTGAGGCTTACATCATAGAGTATATGCAGGTATCCTGTTGAGACCGCAGGGAAAAACTTGTCCAGGATCAGCCCGGTAAGGGCGAAGAATCCTATGTCGACCAGCCAGCTTGAAATTGATGCAAGTATGAACTTGAAAAAGTTAGCCAGTACAAGCTTATATATCTTGAATGAATCTTTTACCGTATTGAAATGTGACGATGCGTTATCATCGATGTATATTGTCTTTATGGGCACTTCCGTGTAGGGGATGTTCATGTTGACAAGCGCTATGAGCATGTTTGTCTCATACTCATATCTGTCTCCTTTAAGGGTGGAGAACTTCTCAAAATACTCTGCGGGTATCACCCTTAGACCTGTCTGCGTATCATTAAGCTTTATGCCGCAGGCAAATCTGTATACCACTCTTGAGATCTTATTTCCCGCTTTGCTCCTGGGCGGAACGCTCGGGTCATCAAAATCCCTGCCGCCTATTACGACTGTATGAGGATCTTCTTCAAATTTCGCGAGGCAGTTATTTATGCTGACAACGTCATGCTGTCCGTCCCCGTCAACCGTTACTGCTCCGTCAATGTCCGGTCTGTTTGCCGCAAGGTAAGAAAACGCAGTCTTAAGTCCCGCTCCCTTTCCTTTGTTCACTTCATGTGTGAGGACAGTGACTTCAGGATGCTTAGCCGCCTCTTCAAAATGATGGACAGTTTCTGCCTTGCTTCCGTCATTGACTATGATGATGTCCTCAAAGCCCGCTTCGAGCAGGCTGTCAAGGAAATCTGTCATTTTATGATCCGGATTGAGTACCGGCATGATTATAGCTGTTTTCATTGTCTTCGCTGCCTGTTCTTCTGTTGCTGCTTTCTGATCTGTGCAGCTCGTCTCTTTCTGCGCTCTTTTTCTTTCTTTCTCTTAATGGCTGCCACTATTAACAGGATTACAAGAAGAAGGATCAGGACTCCTACTACGATCGCGATTATTATCAGTATGGTCCTTATCGCGCTGCCTGTTTTATTGCCTTCAGGCTTTGAAGGCGCTGTAGTCGGGACAGTAGACCCGTCAGGTTTTGTCTCCGGCGGTGCCGTTGTCTCTATCGTCTCGCCCTTTTCATTTGTTTCAGGTTCTGTAGTCTCGGTTGTCTGGGCTGCGGCCGCCTGCGCGTCCTGGACATCATAAGGAGTTATGTGCTCCATTATGTCGTTCCCGGTGTCGGCACCTACAGTAGTACTGTAAAGTCCGAAAAGCGCGCTGTTTATCAGCGGTATCCTGTCATCTGAATAGTCGACATTTCCGTCCTCATCATAACCGTCAGTTACAAAGAACCACATCCACTGCTGTGAACCATGTTCTTTGTATGCTTCTTTTGCGGCTTCAAGTGCAGTCAATCCGCCAAGATCATTAAGCGGTCTGCGAAGATCCAGCTCTATCTGGTTTTCCTCATAAAGGTGGAAATATACCTTAGGTACTGTCCATGTTCCGTACTTTGACGCGGATTCGGGGTAGTATGATGCATCGCCTGTTTTATCGATCACCAATGATACCGCTTCAGCTGTAAGCCTGTGCTCGGGATGTCCGTACTCAGCGTCGAAATCGTGAGTGACAAGAACCTGCGGTTTGAAGCGCCTGATGGTACCTGCAACATATTCCTGAACATCGTCGAAGCCAAGAATATCGTAGATAGTATCCTCATCATCCGGCCAGGTGTCTTCAAACTTACCAAGCTGCGGATAATGCCTTATGCCGATCTTCCAGAGACCGTTAAGCTGCTCATGCTGCCTGTATCTTTCCGTAAGGGCAAGGTCG
>JAZOAJ010000140.1:0-3245 GCA_045595385.1 Lachnospiraceae bacterium
TATTGGCCGGATGCTGCGGAAAACATGGGATGGCTTGAGATCTCAAGTATCCCGGTCAGCCATGAAGGTGTGGAAGGAGACCTGGATAAGCTTCTTATTAAAAAGTCGGAGGCCAAGCGGTCTTAGGAAGACAATACTCAGGAACAACTCCTTGGCTCACAGAACGACATGGCTACGATCCGTCTTTATTGGCCGGATGCTGCGGAAAACATGGGATGGCTTGAGATCTCAAGTATCCCGGTCAGCCATGAAGGTGTGGAAGGAGACCTGGATAAGCTTCTTATTGAACACGTGAAGGAGCATTACGGGATCTGACCTGACCATAAAGATTGTTGAGATAATTCAGATCTGCCTGTAAAATAAGAAAAACCCGAAAGAGGAACAGAGATGAACATTAAAGAAGAGATCAGAAAAATGAAGGAAGCCGCTCCTTTTCTTGCGGCATCATCGGAAGACGTAAGGAACGGTGCCCTCAGGAATATCGCTAAGAGCCTGAAGGAAAACGCGGACCGCATATTTGCCGCGAACGCAAGGGATCTGAAAGCCGCAGAAGAAAACGGAATTTCGCCTTCGATCATAGGAAGGCTTAAATTCAATGAACACAAGCTGAATGACTGCATAGCGGGCATAGAACAGCTTATTTCCCTTCCCGATCCCCTCGGGAAGGTGACTCTTGCAAGGCAGCTGGATGAAGGGCTAAACCTTTACCGCATTACATGCCCGATAGGCGTCATAGGAGTCATATTTGAGGCACGTCCTGATGCTCTGGTGCAGATTTCCAGCCTGTGCCTTAAAAGCGGAAACTGCGCCATTCTGAAAGGCGGAAAGGAGACCGCCGAGAGCAACCGCGTCCTGTTTGACATCATCCATGAGGCGGCGGTAGAGGCAGGTATCCCTTCAGAGTGCATGCTCAGGGCAGAACTTCACGACGAGATAAGCGCGCTCCTTGAATGCCACGGCTATGTTGACCTCCTGATCCCCCGCGGATCAAACGCATTTGTCCAGTACATAATGGACAATACGAAGATCCCTGTCATGGGACATGCCGACGGCATATGCCACACCTACGTGGATGATGAATTCGATGAGGACAAGGCGATAAAGATCATAATCGATGCCAAGACCCAGTACACGGCAGCATGCAATGCCACAGAGACTCTCCTCGTTAACCGTGCCATTGCGCCGCTGTTCATTCCAAAGGTGGTGTCAGCGCTTGTCAATGCGGGAGTTAAGGTCAACGGCACAGCTGAGGTCAGCGGACTCCTTGAAGACGGCAGCATAAATGTGATAGGAGATGAGGACTTCGCAAAAGAATATCTCGACATGGAGATAGGCATAAAGCTGGTGGAGGATGTGATGGAAGCCGTGTCACACATAAACAGGTTCGGATCACACCATACGGACAGCATCATCTCAGGCAACGACGAGAACATAAAGAAATTCATGCAGCTGGTAGATTCAGCTGATGTATACGCAAACTGCTCGACAAGATTTGCCGACGGGTTCAGATACGGATTCGGTGCAGAGGTGGGCATTTCCACAGGAAAGATCCACGCAAGAGGGCCTGTAGGGCTTGAAGGCCTGGTGACATACAAATACAACCTCTACGGAAGCGGCCAGATAGTTGGCGATTACGCAGAGGGCAGGAGCAGTTTCAATTTTAAGGAACTGTAGGGATTTACCGGATCAGGTATTTCTCACCTTCCGGAACTTCGGTATGATTGGCGACTTCCTTGTAAGGGAGTCGCTTTTCTATGAAATAGATCGCGGCAATGCATATGGCGCCGATGATGACCATGAGGCTGCACAGGAGTGTCTGTCCTGCCTGCTCCTTTGTCACCAGGGCAAATACCGCAAGGGCGATGCCCGTGAGTGCTTCAACACTGGCCGCAATGAGAGCCATGCGGCGGAGCCTCTTGCTTGATGATTCATAGTCCCACAAGGTCATCTTTCTTGGCGCGGCAATGAATATGCCAACCCGCACGACAAGGAGTATGAGAAAGATTATAAACGGGAGTCCGGGGATAGCTACGGCCCAGTGTTTGTTGGCAGGGATATCCTGGGACATGGCATAGATATAAAGAACACCGGATCCGAGCGTAAGCAGCGCAAACAGAATGCGGACCATCCAGTAGTTTTTCCTTGACAGATCGCTGACAGTCCACGGACTGGTATAATATCTTTCAATGACAGTATGCCCGTGCTCGTCTACTGTCCTTACTTCGGTATATCCGCGGAAATGATCGTGATAGCGCTTGTTCCTTACCCAGTCGGAAGTGGTGCCTTCGGGCATCCTCTTAAAAAAGGACCGTTCGCTCTTTACTCCGTATATGTCATCAAGTTTTGGCTTTGGCATTTTTCTCTATCCCGTTATTTTTGTAATAATTATACTATCTGTGAGCAGTCATTGCATCTGCAAGAGTGAAGGGATCCCTAAACACAGTTTTTTTTAATGAAATTACTTAATAACACGCTGTTTGGGAAACCTGCACCGCGGATCACCTGCTGTACCGCATATTAAGAAAAATCCCGGCCCGATTGGGCCGGGATCGTACTTTAAGATCAGTTGATCTCGTGAACTCTGCAGCATGAGACGAAATGTCCGGGTGCTGCCTCGATGAGCTCCTGAGGCTGGCTGCATTCTTCCTTGGCGTAAGGACAGCGCGGCGCGAACCGGCATCCGGGCTTCGGATTGATCGCAGATGTGATCTCTCCTTTCAGCTCGACACGTTTCATCGGATGGTCCAGATCGATCGAAGGTATTGCCGAAAGCAGAGCCTTTGTATAAGGATGCAGAGGAGTGGCAAATATCTCCTTGGTGGGACTGGTCTCGACCATCTGTCCGAGGTACATGACGCTTATGTCGTCAGAGATATGTCTTACGACTGAAAGGTCATGGGTAACGAACATGTAGGTCAGACCCATCTTCTCCTGAAGATCCATCAGCAGGTTAAGAACCTGAGCCTGAATGGAAACGTCAAGAGCCGATACAGGCTCGTCGCACATGATGAAGCTCGGGCGGAGGGCAAGAGCTCTTGCGATACCAACCCTCTGGCGGCGTCCGCCGTCCATCTCATGAGGATATGCCATGCGGAGACGGTCTTCGATACCGACCAGGTCCATCAGCTCTTCTGTTATGTCATCGATCTCCCTGCGTTTGTAACGATGGGACTTCTCAAGAGGCTCACGGATCGTTTCATCAACGCAGAACCTGGGGTTCAGGGAAGAGTAGGGATCCTGGAAAA
>JAZOAJ010000141.1:0-11661 GCA_045595385.1 Lachnospiraceae bacterium
GCCGTCTTCATAGGCTTTGTCAAACTTCTCAAGTCCGTTAGTGAACAGACCAAAGGTAGAGAAAACATATACGTCCTTGGCTCCGCGCTGCTTAAGGGCTTTTGCGGTATCGATCATGCTTCCGCCGGATGAGATCATGTCATCAACAATGATAACGTCTTTGCCTGAAGGGTCAGTTCCGAGATACTCATGTGCGACGATCGGGTTGGAGCCGTTTACGATCCTTGAATAATCACGTCTCTTATAGAACATTCCCATGTCTATGCCGAGTACGCTCGCAAAGTAAACAGAGCGGTCCATTGCGCCTTCATCCGGGCTTATCATGAGCATGTGATCGGTATCAAAGTGGATGCCTTCAACATTTTTGCAGAGGTATTTAAGGAACTGGTATGAAGGTCTTACATTTTCAAAACTGTTAAGAGGCGCTGCGTTTATTACTCTCGGGTCATGAGCGTCGAAGGTGATGATGTTGTCAACGTTCATGGCGTACAGTTCTTCAAGTGCCATTGCGCAGTCAAGGGATTCTCTGGCGCTGCGCTTGTGCTGCCTGCTCTCATAGAGGAAAGGCATGATGACATTGATGCGGTTTGCCCTGCTGCCTATCGCGGCTATTACACGCTTAAGATCCTGGAAGTGGTCATCGGGTGACATGCGGTTCATCTTTCCGGTCATCTTATATTCAAGGCTGCTGTTGCACACATCGACAATGATGAAGACATCCATTCCGCGGACAGAGTCAAGGAGCATTCCCTTTGCTTCGCCCGAACCGAAACGGGGTGTTTCAGCGCGCACGATATATGTATCCCTCTCATAGCCGTCAAGGCCGAAGGCGTATTTGTGCTCACTGTCCCTGTGCTTTCTCCAGGTAGACAGGTAGTAGTCAATGCTTGCAGCAAGCTGTTCGCATCCCTTCATGGGGATGATGCCCAGCTTTCCTACAGGTATTGTTTTGATCTCAATCTCTTCACGCAGCATAATTATCCCTCCAATGCTTTTTGTATCCTAATGTCTCTTGCATATAGTTTGATTATCGTGTAGCTGCTGACCACACGAGAGAAGACTCTTTCAGAGTATCTGTTCTGCAGCTCCTCCACAGAAAGATTTGATGATATGATGGTATGTTTTCCTTTAAGTATCCGCTCATTTATGCAGTCAAACAGCTGGGTCTGGACAAATGAGTTGGTCATTTCCGTTCCCAGGTCATCGATTATGAGCAGATCGCAGTCATAAATGAGCTTGGCGGGCAGTTCACCGTCTCCATCCCTGTCAAAGGCGGCATCAGCGAGGATGTCAAACAGCCTTACGGCAGACAGGTAAATGACTGAATTTCCCATGTCCAGGAGTTCCCTTGCTATGCAGTTTGACAGGAAGGTCTTTCCGACCCCTGTACCGCCGCACAGGAACAGGTTCGAAGATGAAGCGGCAAAGTCATTTACAAAAGCGCGGGCTTTGCGCACCGCGTCATGCGCAATATCCAGTTCGCTCTGACCGGTTTTTGTAACTGCACGCTCACTGTCATAATAGTCAAAATTGAAAGTGCTGAAATTCTCCCGGTCAAGTATCCGGCGTATGTGTGAGAGATCGTACAGCTTCTCAATGATCCTTGATCTGAAGCAGCTGCACATCGCGCCGTCATCTGTATAGCCGGTATCCTTGCATTCACTGCATGAAAAATGCTGCTCGAGATCTTCGGATGAAAATCCGTTCGCAGCAAGAAGAGACTCTTTTTTTTCCAATAGTTCCCGGATCCTGGATTTAAGCTCAGCGTCCGTGTATTCTGAAGAAGGCTGAAGGCGCAGAAGTGATCTTTTTACATATAATGATGTGATCTCGGATTCCAGATCTTCATATCCGGGTATGGCATCATAGATCCGGGTCAAGCGCTCATCGCGGTCCCTTGCGCTTTTAAGCCGGAGTTCTTCGTATTCCTTTAAGATGGATTCGATAGTTGTCCTTGAGATGCCCATTTTATTTATTTACAAGCTTTGCCTCCAAGTCACTATAATCATATGTTCGCTGCTCAAAGTTGTCAAATGAAACAGCTGATGAAACCTTTGTTTTTGTGGTTTTTTTAGCTGAAGCAGCCTTCCTGGCAGCAGATTTTGCGGAAAATTCCCTGTCGGATTCCTCAAGAGCTTCGGGAGTCGTGATGCCCTCGCTCTTCCATTTTTTAAGGATGGTGTCAGCGTACTCAAAACTCGGGTTATGAGTAGCGTTGATCGTGCGGTTTACAGCTTCAAGGACCATGTCCATGCTGAAGCCGTAAGAAAGGAACCACCTGTCAATGAACTGGCATTCAACCTTTGCGGGATTCCTGCCTGTAAGCCCGAAGGCTTTCATGATCGGGTAGCAGTTTTCTGAATAGACTGCGTTTATGAGTTTGGCGCCTTTTACATCCCTGATGCCCTGCTCAGCCCATGCCATGCCGGTCTTTTCGATGTAACGGCGGCTGGTCTTCTTCTTTTCCGCGCAGTACTCAAACAGATACTCGATAAGATCCTCTGAAAACTGAAGAGAATCCTCAAGGAACATGATCGTGTTGATGTCAGCGCTTGTGATGGGCCGGCCTATCAGCTTCTGTACAGCGTATATGAGCATGTCGTTGTCCTTGGACTTGGAAAATGCGTCAAGCTCGCCGCGGGAATACTGTCTGGGTTCCGGCACGGCAGGGGTAGTTTCCGGAAGATCTTCCGGATCGGGGACCGGCTTTTCCTCCAGCCTGGTCACTTTTGTCTCCGCATGGCTGTCAGCAGATGTGAGGACAAGCGATTCAAGCTCTCCCTCTTCACTGAAAGAAAGCTTCAGAAGACCTTTTTTCTCCCAGTACTTAAGCGCTCTGGTTATGTCCTTCTCGGTATCGTTGAATACATCGGCAATGCGTGATATGGAAAGCTCGCTGCAGTTTTCGGAAATGCATTTAAGGAGATATATGTATATCTTGACAAATTCGCCGGCTGCAACAGGCATGAAATTCTCTATGAAATTATTTGGTATGCTGGTTGAGGATGGATGTCCTTCCTGCTTCAGCTTAAAACTGCTCATTCTTATTAAACGTCCTTCTGTCCCTTAAGACAAAATGGAGTATAGCACATAAAAAAAATAAAAAAAGAGGTTGACAAATGACGAAAAATACCCTTGTTTTTACAAAGCTTATAATGTGGATTATGTGGATAATGTGGATAAAAAAACATGATTAAAAAATACAAAAGCCATTCGGTTAAGAATGGCTTAAAATCAAGGATTATTCATCATATTCCATCATTATTCACAATATGTATCAAGGTACCTTATAACCGGAGAAAATGTGGATATAGTGCATAACTTATTTTCCAAGCAGATAATCGCCTATATCTACTACATTTCCGGCTCCCATGGTTATCAACAGATCACCTTCAGTGATATTTTCCAGTAAAAAATTTTCCACGTCGTCAAACTCGGGGATATAGTAGCTCTCTGTACCCAGTTCAGCGATCTTTTTCTGGAGGTCTCCTGAGGAGACGCCGTAGATATTTTTCTCACGGGCAGCATATATGTCCGGAAGGATGACTGTGTCAGCTTTTGAAAGAGCTGAAGCAAATTCATCCATGAGCGCGATCGTCCTTGTATAAGTATGCGGCTGGAAAACGACCCAGAGTTTCTTGTGCGGGTATTTAATGGCTGCGGAAAGAGTCGCGTTGATCTCATCGGGATGGTGGGCATAGTCGTCGATCACTGTCGCGCCGCCCAGGATGCCCTTGAATTCGAAACGTCTTTCAACGCCGCTGAATTTGCCAAGACCGCTTAATATGGTATCCATGTCTATTCCGCAGATATCTGCCGCAGCCGCGGCTGCCAGGGAATTGCTCACATTGTGCTCTCCCGGGATGGAAAGTTGGACATGTCCCATAACGCTGCCGTTCTTTACGAGATCATATCCGCCGCACGCAAATGCATCAAAAGTTATGTTTTCAGCAGTGAAGTCGAAACCGTCTCCGATACCGTATGTGACAACTCTGCATTTCAGTCCTTCGGTAAAATAGCTTACATTGTCGATCTCTCCATTGATCACGAGGGCTCCGTCATCCGGAAGGAGGGATGCAAACTTTTTAAAGCTTGCGCGTATATCGTCTATGTCCTTGAAGAAATCCAGATGGTCTGCCTGAACATTCAGGATGACCGCTATCCTCGGGAAGAAAGAGAGAAAGCTGTTTGTGTATTCGCAGGCCTCGGCGATCATGTGGCCGGAATGGCCTATGCGGGTATTTCCTCCGATCATGGGGATCATGCCGCCGCACAGGATAGTGGGATCCTTTTCGGCATCAAGAAAGATCTGGGAAATGAGAGAGGTTGTCGTCGTCTTTCCGTGTGTTCCGGAAACGCAGATGACGTTTTCATATTCGAGCATCAGGCGGCCAAGAAAGTCGGCACGGGTCATCTCAGGGATATTTGCCGCTCTTACTGCAACAAGCTCCGGATTGTCATCTGAGATCGCGGCGGTGTAAACGACAAGACCGATCTCATCGGAGATGTTGTCGGCACTCTGACCGATATGGATCTTGGCGCCAAGTTCTTCAAGTTCTTTCGTAAGAGCGGACTCTTTTGAATCAGAACCCGAGACTTTATAGCCCCTGGTCAATAAAATATTGGCGAGAGAACTCATGCTTATTCCGCCAATGCCGATAAAATGAATATATTTTTCCGAATCTAAAACCATGGTTTCCTTCTGCATTCTTTTGTTGATTTATAAAAAGCCGTGACGATTATAGCACTTTCCTTATTATATGGCAAATTGTCTTTAAAAAACGGCCTGTTTCCGATATAATCTACCCGTATCGGAGGAAATACGGATGTACTTGATAGCAGGTCTTGGCAACCCGACAAAGGAATACGAAAAGACAAGGCATAACATGGGATTTGATTGTCTGGATCTTCTGGCTGAAAGGCTGGGAGTGAAGTTCAGGCAGTCAAAATTCGGCGCGCTCACGGCAAAGGCCGTGATAGGCGGTGAGCAGGTGATCCTTGTAAAGCCGTTAACATACATGAATCTCAGCGGAAACGCAGTAGCTCCGATAGCAAAGTATTATAAGATAGATACGAAAAAGGATCTTGTAGTCATTTACGATGACACAGACACCGATGTGGGAAGGATCCGCATAAGGGAAAAAGGCTCAGCCGGAGGACACAACGGCATGAAGAGCATCATATCCCATCTTGGGCATGAAGAGTTTACCAGGATAAGGATCGGCATAGGCAGCAGGCCGGAGTACATGGACATGGCGGACTATGTTCTGAGCAGGTTCCCGGCAGAGGACAGAAAGCTGATCGACGAGGCGATCGTAAGAGCGGCTGATGCCGCTGAGGACATAATAAAGAACGGCACTTCCCACGCGATGAACAGATATAACCGATGATGCTTGATGATGTGTATCAGAAAATAGAAGATTTCGGCAGGATAGCCGGCGACCTGAAAGAAGGGAAAAAGGTTCAGATCAACGGCTGCGTGCCTTCCCAGATGGAGCATTTTCTGTGCGGCCTGGGAAGGGATTTCGACCAGAAAGTCATCATAGCTGCCGATGAACAGAAGGCAATGGAGATCTTAGAGAACTGCATTGCCTTTGATAAAGCTGTGGTCTATTACCCGGCCAGAGATCCCATGTTCTACAAAGCCGACATAAGGGGCAGCTATATATCCGAGCAGCGGGCTGAGACTGTAAGGCGCATATTCAATAAGGAAAGGCTCACAGTCATAACCTGTCCGGAGAGCTTTACCGATAAACTGGCGTCACCCGAAGAGATACGGGAAAGGACAATGGTGATCAGGAAGGGAGGAACCCTGGATGAAAGAGATCTTGCCGTAAAGCTGACCGGACTCGGATATGAGAATGGATCAAGAGTGCTCGCCCATGGGGAATTCTCCATAAGGGGAAATATAGTCGATATATTTCCGTATGCGGAAGAAGCTCCCTACAGGATAGATCTCTGGGGCGACAGCATAGATTCGATAAGGGTATTCGATCCCGAGAGCCAGCGGTCGATCGAGGAAGTTGAAGAATTTACCATATTTGCCGGCGCAGATAAAGATTCGATAGACGGAGGCCAGGTAAGCTTTTTAAGCTACTTTGACCCGGAGCATACACTGCTGGCATTTGACGAACCGGCCAGGATGTATGAAAACGGGGAAATGTTTGACACCGGAACATTTCCCTGCCTGTATTTTTCCCTGCTGGGGCTAGGCACCGTGGAAGATGCGGACTGTGTTTATCAGATCAACACCAAAAACGTTCCTTCCTATAACGGAAGATTCACTCAGCTGGCCGAAGATGTGATCCGATACAGGGATAAAGGCTGGCATGTGACAATATGCTGCGCGAGCGAGGCAAGGGCAGCAAGGCTCAGGGACGACCTTAGGGACGCGGGCGCGTTTGCGGATGTGGTAATAGGAGCAGTAAGGACAGGATTTGAATATCCGGATATCAAGGAAGTCCTCATATCCGAGGTGGACATTTTCGGGCGCAAGAGGGTAAAGAAACGGAAAAAGAGATTCACGGGCGATCCGATAAAGTCATTTACTGACCTGAATGTGGGAGATTATGTCGTGCATGAACAGCACGGCATAGGCATTTACTGCGGGATAGAGAGGATAAAGTCGGAAGGCCTTGAGAAGGATTACATGAAGATCCAGTATGCGGGCAACGCAAACCTCTATGTTCTCGCTACCCAGTTTGACAGGATCCAGAAATATGCAGGCGCTGACAGTGCCACTCCAAAGCTTAATAAGCTTGGCGGCAAGGAATGGGCAGGGACCAAGGCGAGGACCAAGAAGGCAGTCCAGGATATCGCTGAGCAGCTTGTCAGGATATACGCTGCGCGCCATGTCAAAAAAGGATTTGTTTACGGGCCTGATACGGTCTGGCAGCGCGAATTTGAAGACAGCTTTGAATATGAGGAAACCGATGACCAGCTGAGGGCTATAGAAGATGTAAAGTCCGACATGGAGCAGGGCAAGGTCATGGACCGCCTGATATGCGGAGATGTGGGATTCGGCAAGACAGAAGTTGCGATCCGTGCGGCATTCAAGGCAGTTCAGGACGGAAAGCAGGTCGCGTTCCTCGCTCCGACTACCATACTGGTCAAACAGCATTTTGACAACATTACGAACAGAATGTCTGCATTTCCGGTGAACATCCGCATGATGTCCAGGTTCGTCCCGCCAAAAGAGCAGAAAAAAACTCTGGAAGGACTTAAATCCGGCATGGTCGACATTGTGGTCGGTACACACCGGCTCCTGTCGAAGGACGTGGGATTCAAGGACCTGGGGCTTCTGATAATAGATGAAGAGCAGCGGTTCGGAGTCGGACACAAGGAAAAGATAAAGGAACTAAGGAAAGATGTGGATGTTCTGACGCTCAGCGCAACTCCCATACCGAGGACACTGCACATGAGCCTGTCAGGCATCAGGGACATGAGCCTGCTGACAGAACCTCCGGTTGACAGAGTGCCGATCCAGACTTATGTCATGGAATACTCGGAAGATGCTGTCCGTGAGGCGATCTTAAGGGAGGCTGCAAGAGGCGGGCAGGTCTATTACATTTACAACAGGATAGATGCGATAGAAGAGATCGCGTCAAAGATCCAGGAACTTGTGCCGACCCTTCATGTAAGGTTTGCCCATGGACGCATGGCTTCGAGGGAACTGGAGCAGATCATGACAGAGTATGTTGCCGGTGAAATAGATGTGCTCGTGTCAACTACCATCGTGGAGTCCGGGCTGGACATACCTAATGTCAACACGATCATAATCCAGGATTCCGACAGATACGGACTGTCCCAGCTCTATCAGCTGCGTGGCCGTGTGGGGCGCGCAAACAGGACGGCGTACGCGTTCCTGATGTACCGTCCCGGCAAGATCCTCAGGGAAGAGGCGGAAGAAAGACTGAAGGCGATCAAGGAGTTTTCAGAGCTTGGCGGCGGCGTAAGGATAGCCATGAAGGATCTGGAGATCAGGGGTGCGGGAAATGTGCTCGGAGCTGAGCAGTCAGGCCACATGGAGGCAGTTGGCTACGAGCTGTACTGCAAGCTCCTGAATGAAGCGGTAGCCCTGCTCAAAGGTGAAGAGACCGAAGAGGACTTCGAAACTGCGATCGACCTGAAGATAGACGCGTTTATACCGTCTGAATATATAAAGAACTCATTTGAGAAGCTGAACATGTACAAAAAGATCTCAGTGATAGCAAATGAGGAGGATGCGGAGGATGTCAGGGAAGAGCTGAATGACAGGTTCGGCGAGATACCGCGCGCGACCGAAAACCTGCTGGAGGTTGCCCTCATAAAGGCGCAGGCGCACAGGAGATACATAACCGAGATATCCGGAGGCAGCGGAAGCTACAGGATAATGATGCTTCCTAACGCGAAGATAGACACATTTAAGATGCATGGATTTTTAAGCAGGCATTCAGGCATACTGAGATTTGTCATGGAAAAGAACCCGTATTTCATATACAAGCCAAAGGTTCCGTGCCGTACGCTTGACCAGGAGATGAAGGCGCTCAGGGACCTGTTTGACATGATGGAAGAGATAATGCAGAAATGAAAGAGAAAGACAGGATAGGAAAGATCATAGAGCTGCTGAATGAGCACTACGGGGAAAAGGAGTGCTATCTGGACCATGAGGACGCATGGCAGCTTCTTGTTGCAACCATACTCAGCGCCCAGTGCACAGATGCCAGGGTCAATATCGTGACAAAGGATCTGTTTGTCAAATATCCCGACATGAAGACCTTCGCGGAGGCTGACCTGAAAGAACTTGAAGAGGACATCAGGTCAACCGGTTTTTACCATAACAAGGCAAAAAACATCATTCTTACAGCAAGGAAACTGCTTGAGGAATATGGCGGAGTGGTGCCGTCTGACATAGATCAGCTTACAAGTCTTCCCGGAGTCGGGCGCAAGACAGCGAACGTGATCAGGGGAAACATTTTCCATATACCAAGCGTGGTAGTCGACACTCATGTGGGAAGGATATCCAGAAAACTCGGACTGACTGAAAACGAGGATCCGGAAAAAGTCGAGCATGACCTTGAAAAGAAGCTGCCCAAAGACCACTGGATACTGTGGAACCTGCAGATAATCAGCCACGGAAGGGCGATATGCATAGCAAGAAGGCCGAAATGCGCCGAATGTTTCCTTGCCCCTTATTGTCCCGGATGCGAGGTAGGGAAATGATCATTTCTGTATGCGGCCCGATAGGATATGAAACTGCAAAGAAATTATATGACCTGCACAGGGAAGAACTGCAGGAAAGGTTCCCTTCCTTTTTCTTAAGGCAGTTTGAAGATATTGAAAATGAAATAACAGACAGCTGCCCTGAGGCGAAGGAGGACATTTTGTACTGCATGGAGATGGCAGACGGCGGAGTCTACAGGGCGCTGTGGGAAGCGGGAGAAGAACTCGGCTGCGGGATGAAAGTGTCAAACAGGGACATCCCCATCCGGCAGGAAGTGACCGAGATCCTGGAACTGTACGGGGAGTCGCCGTATGAGTGCAGCTCTAAGGGGAGCATGCTCATTGTAACGGACAAAAAGATCGGTGAAATAACATGCGGCAGCAGGAATGTGCCCGCATTTACGATAGGAATTACAACTGACGGCAATGCCAGAGTGCTGGAGGATAACGATTCGCTGAGGTATCTTACACCCCCGTCAAGGCAGGAAAAAGACATTGCGGACAGGAAAAACAGTTAAGGGCTTGTTGCATTCAAAGTAATGTGCTATAATCTGCAAATTAATTGTACAAATATTAATACATTTAGGAGGTTTTCACGATGAGAGAGGAATTACTTAGGCTGATCGAATACAACAGCAGGATTGAACTGCCTGAACTGGCGACACTGCTCGGCGCGACCGAGGCGGAAGTTGCCAATGAGATCGCCGATCTGGAAGCTTCCGGCGTAATAAGCGGCTTTTACACACTTATAAACTGGGACAATACAGACGAGGAAAAGATCGACGCGATCATCGAGGTAAACGTGGCAACCGGAAGGGAAGTCGGTTTTGACACGATCGCTGAAAAGATATACAAATTTGACGAGGTCAAGTCATGCTATCTGATCTCGGGAGCATATGATTTCATGCTGATCCTTGAAGGGAAGACAATGAGGCAGGTCGCGAACTTTGTCGCAAGCAAGCTTTCACCGATAGAGCATGTAACCGGTACGGCTACGCACTTTATCATGAAGCGCTACAAGGATTTCGGCACGATCCTCGGTGAAAAGAAGAAAGATATCAGAGAGAAGGTGTCATTCTGATGAGAGATCCTGTTTCAAAAGTTGCAAAGTCAATGCAGCCTTCGGGAATAAGGAAATTCTTTGACGTTGTCGCTGAGATGCCGGATGCCATTTCACTGGGCGTAGGAGAACCTGACTTTGATACTCCCTGGCACATAAGAGAAGCCGGAATATATTCCCTTGAACAGGGGCGTACTTTCTATACATCCAACTCGGGTCTCATGGAACTGAGACAGGAGATATCACGTTACTACAGCAGAAAATACGGCCTTGTTTATGATCCGAAGAACGAAGTGTTCATCACTGTCGGCGGAAGCGAAGCGATCGACATGGCAATGCGCGCAATGTGCGATCCGGGAGATGAAGTCATAATCCCCGAACCGTGCTATGTATCATATGTGCCGTGCGTAGCGCTTGCAGGAGGAGTTCCGGTCAGCATTCCGCTCAAGGCGGAAAATGAATTCCGGCTTACCGCGCAGGAACTCATGGACGCGATAACCCCAAAGACAAAGGTCCTCATGCTTGCATTTCCAAACAACCCTACCGGCGCGATAATGGACAGGAAAGATCTTGAGGCGATAGCGAAGGTATGCGTTGAAAATGACATATACGTTGTTTCGGATGAGATCTATTCAGAACTTACATACAGCGGAGAGCACGCAACGATAGCTGCCCTTCCCGGAATGAGGGACAGGACGATAATCATCAACGGCTTCTCCAAGGCATATGCAATGACCGGATGGAGACTCGGATTTGCTGTCGGACCTGAAAACATAATCCCGCAGATGCTCAAACTCCACCAGTATGCCATCATGTGCGCTCCGACCACAAGCCAGTACGCGGGAATCGAGGCGTTAAGGAACGGCGACGTAGATATTGCCAAGATGAGGGAAGCATACAACCAGAGGAGACGCTACCTTGTAAAGCAGCTCAATGACATGGGTCTTGAGTGCTTTGAGCCGCTCGGAGCCTTCTATGTATTCCCGAGCATCCAGAGCACAGGAATGACATCCGAAGAGTTTGCCAATAAGCTTCTTGCCGAAGAGAAGCTTGCAGTAGTTCCGGGGACTGCCTTCGGAGCATGCGGCGAAGGATTCATCCGAATATCCTACGCTTATTCGCTTGAGGAGCTTAAGGAAGCCATCGGCAGGATCAGGAACTTTGTAAACAGACACTGTAATAAATAATGTTCAACATAGTGCTCCATGAGCCGGAGATCCCGGCAAATACAGGAAATATAGGGCGAACCTGTCTTGTGACAGGTTCGCGTCTGCATCTTATAGGCCCTTTGGGCTTTATTCTGAACGACCGCAACCTGAAAAGGGCCGGAATGGATTACTGGAAGGACATAGATGTTACCACATATGACAGCTGGCGGGATTTCCTTGAGAAAAATGCCG
>JAZOAJ010000142.1:0-11103 GCA_045595385.1 Lachnospiraceae bacterium
TCCATTTACTGTACGCATCTGTTTCGATGCGCTACGCTTTTTTCTGAAATTGTTAAAGAAATTTCAGGGATGGTTTATACTGTTCAATTGCCAATGTGCGCTGCTGTCTGTTTTCGCGACAGCTTATTTATATTACTACCCGTTTTTCGTATTGTCAACATCTTTTTTTGACTTTTTTTAAGTTTTAAAAATGCCTGTTCCGTCAAAACGAGGTGGACTTTTAATATACATCATTCAATGCCATTTTTCAACAAAAAATGCTATGAATTTAATATCACTTTCCTGACTTCTTCGAGTTCTTCTTCAGCCTGCATTATCTGCTCGAGGAGAGCTTCCTGCGCCTCCTCTTCCGCACTGATCTGTTCCTGTAAAGAGATAAGCGCATTGTAGTCTGCCGCCTTCTGCGGATCGTTCATCTCTTCCTTATATCTATATAAAGTCTCTTCGGAACGGGAAAGGTCCTCTTCCAGTTTTGCAAGCCTTTTCTTAAGTCTCGACTCCAGTTTCCCCGGGTTGGATAATAGCAGCTGTTCTCTTTCATCTGCTTTCTTCTCTGCAGGCTTTTCCTTTGACGCTTCAGCCTTTACTGCGGCTTTTCCGGTGACCCTTGAGTTTGAATATTCCTGACCGCTCTGCACCGCAGCTTCCATGCGTTTTTTCTCGGCTTTGTATTCCTCGTAGTTCATGTCGTAGAAGAATACTCCGTCTTTTGAAAACTCCAGGATATTTGTCGCTACCCTGCCTATGAAATACCTGTCGTGTGATACGAATATGACCGTGCCTTCAAAGTTCTCAAGCATCTGCTCAAGAGCTTCCTTGCCGATCATGTCCATATGGTTTGTCGGCTCGTCGAGGATCAGAAGGTTGGGCCTTGAATAAAACATCTTGCAAAGGGCAAGCCGCACTCTTTCGCCTCCTGACAGCTGCCCCAGTTTTTTCTCGACCTCCTCCCCGCTGAAAACGAAACAGCCCAGCGCGCTTCTCGCCTGTTCCCTGGTAACCTTAGGATACATGTCCCAGAAATTATCCAGTATCGACTGCTCTGGATCCTGATCGTTTATCAGAGCCTGTCTCTGGTCAAAATATCCCCACTCAACATTTCTTCCATACTCATACCCGCCTGAAAGAGGAGGGATCTGCCCTACCAGCACTTTAAGCAGTGTCGACTTTCCTATGCCGTTTGCGCCGATAACAGCAAGCCGCTCTTTCTTCCTTAATGTAAAACTGACATTTGCGAGTACGGAGTCATACCCAATTGACATGCTGCTGACCTTAAGCACTTCTGTATAGCTTTCCATCCTCGGGCTGAAGGAGGCCTTAAAGCTTTTTGTGTCAAACTTCCTGGGCTTTTCTATCCTTACCATGTGCTCCAGCACTTTTTCCTTGGAATGCACTGAAGAGACCTTTGACGGCGTGTTCTTCCACTTCTCTATCCATTCAGTCAGCCGGGCTATCTCTTTTTGCTGGGCTTCATAGTCCTTTTCCTGTTTTTCAAAGGCTGCCTGTTTCTGCTTTGTAAAGGCTGTGTAGTTGCCTGAATATCTAGTTATCCGGCCATACTCTATCTCATATGTGACGCTGACCACCCCGTCAAGGAATGCCCGGTCATGAGATACGATCACGACAGCGCTTGAATAGTTTTTCAGATATCCTTCAAGCCATTCTATGGTAGGAAGATCAAGATGGTTCGTAGGCTCATCCAGCAGCAGGATATCCGGTTTGCAAAGAAGCAGTTTCATGAAGGCGATCTTGGTCTGCTGTCCTCCCGAAAACTCTCCGACCGGCCTTTCAAGGTCCTCCATGCTGAACCCGAACTTCTGGAACATGATCAGCATCTCCCGTTCGCAGTCAAATCCGCCAAGGGCATTGAACTTCCGCTGAAGAGCCTCATATCTGGAAAGGAGAACGTCATGTTCTTCCTCACTGCATTCCGAAAGCTGCTTCTCGAGTTCTTCCATCTGAGCGCTGCACTCATATACTCCGGCAAATGATCTCTTGAGCTCTTCCCTGCAGCTTGCCGATCCGTCCTCAAAGCTTATCTGACTGAGTGTCCCTATCTTCAGGCCGCCCTGCATGATAAACCGCGCTTTTTCATCGCTGTCCGGATTGACCATATGGATGTCGCCGGCAATGAGTTTCAGCAGTGTCGTTTTGCCGCAGCCGTTCCTGCCGACCACAGCGATCTTCTCATTGTCGCGGATCTCGAAGTCAGCACCATATAAGATTGTGTCAGCGCCGTACTGTACGACGGCGTTCCTGATCTGAAGTTTCACGGCATTTACCTTATGCAGTCCTTAAGTATCACAGCGATATATTTTATTTGATATTTCCGCTATTTACAAGCACGAATAAACTTTGATATTATTGTTTATGAATTTTGAGAAAGCAGAGATAAAAGATGAATAAGATCGTTATTCCAGAAGGATATAAAGCCCCGCTTGATGCTTATGACATGCAGCGGGCAATTGTTTGTGTAAAAGATACTTTTCAGCAGGAATTCTCCAGGATCATGAACCTGAAGCGTGTTTCCGCACCGCTGTTCGTACTTGGTTCCTCCGGTATCAACGATAACCTTAACGGAGTCGAGCGCCCGGTTGAATTTGACATTCCTGCAGTTAATGCTGATGCGCAGGTAGTCCAGTCTCTCGCGAAATGGAAGAGGCTTGCACTCAAGCGCTACGCTTTCAAGGTCGGTGACGGTTTGTATACTGACATGAATGCCATCAGGCGCGATGAAGAACTCGACAACCTCCACTCCATTTATGTTGACCAGTGGGACTGGGAAAAGATCATAACCAAGGAAAACCGCAACATCGATTTCCTCAAAATGATAGTAAGGAACATCGTGCGGTCGATAATAGCCACTTCCGAGATCGTAAATGCGTGCTATCCCCAGCTGAACACCCGGCTTGACAGGGAGGTCGCATTCATAACCTCTCAGGAACTTGAGGACATGTATCCCAACTTAAGCAGCCATGATCGTGAAAATAAATTTGTAAAGAAACATCCCACCGCATGCATCCTTAAGATAGGCGGAGCATTAAGATCAGGAAAGCCTCATGACGGAAGGTCTCCTGACTATGATGACTGGGAACTCAACTGTGACATCTTCTTCTGGCACAAGACACTGAACCGCGCCATGGAGATCTCTTCAATGGGTATCCGTGTTGACAGCGAAGCGCTTGACCGCCAGCTTACCATAGCAGGATGTGATGACAGAAGGGATCTGCCATTCCACAGGATGCTGCTTGCAGGCGAACTCCCGCTTACCATAGGCGGAGGCATAGGCCAGTCAAGGCTTTGCATGCTGCTCATGGGCTGCGCTCACATCGGTGAAGTCCAGGTTAGTGTCTGGGATGATAAAACAATCGAAGCCTGCAGCCGCGCAGGCATAAATCTGCTCTGATATTTTCAGCACTACTTTATTAACAGGGGGCATCCGAAATGGAAAGACAATTCATTTTATCCAGCGAATCAACCGTAGATCTTCCATATTCGCATATGGCGGAGCGCAACATTCCGATCATCTTTTACAATTACACTGTAGATGACGTTGAATATGTGGATGACATGGGCCGTGACCCGCAGGCGCGCCCGAATTTCTACCGCATGATCGATGAGGGCGCGGTTCCCAACACTTCACTTATCAACCAGCAGCAGTATACTGACTTTTTTGAAGAACTGCTTCAGAAAGGTGATGTGCTTCACATTGCATTTACTTCCGGACAGTCCTCTTCAGTCACCAATGCCCTTGCAGTTGCAGAAGAGCTTCAGGCTAAATACCCTGACAGGAAGATAAAAGTCATCGACTCTCTCTGCTCCTCTTCAGGAATGGGCATGTTTGTTGATTACATTGCCGATCTGGCAGATGAAGGCAAGTCCATGGAAGAAGTATATGACTGGGCTATCGCAAACAGGAATAAAGTCCACCATCAGTTCTTTACTTCCAACATGACCCAGTTCCGCCGTACCGGACGTGTTTCAGGACCTACCGCAGCCATAGCCACCATCCTCAATATATGTCCGATCATGCGTCTTGATGACGGCGGACGCATCATTTCCTACGGCAAAGTCAGGGGCAAAAAGAAAGCAGTTGCGGAGACTGTAAGCGAGATGTCAAAGCATGCCCAGAACGGCACTGCCTATGACGGCAAATGCTACATCTGCAATTCGAACTGCATTGAAGATGCCAGGATGCTCGAGGCCGCAGTTGAAGAAGCTTTTCCTGCTCTTAAGGGCAAGATCGTCATGTGCGACATAGGTACCATCATTGCATCTCATTCAGGTCCCGGAACAGTGGCCGTCTTCTTCATGGGTGATGAAAGGCTTCCTCAGAAATAGATCATTATAAGACAACATAAAAACGGCATGCCGGGTGCATGCCGTTTTTTAATGTTCTCTGTTCTTCAGAATGCAAAATTTCCATTAATGAAGACCGGTATCTCTCTACCGTCATGGGTTTTGCCTACGATGGACAGGTCCCTGGTCCCGATCATGAAATCCTCGTGCGTCATTGAGATGTTGACACCGCGCTCAGCCAGCTCATCTTCGCTCATTTTTTCAGCGCCTTTGATGCACGGATAAGCCTCACCGAAAGCCATGTGACATGAAGCATTTTCATCAAAGAGCGTGTTCAGGAACAATATGCCCGAATCTGATATCGGGGAATCAAAAGGCACCAGTGCGACTTCTCCAAAATATGACGCGCCTTCATCAATGCTTATTGCGTCCTTAAGGATGTCTTCACCTTCCTTCGCATGTGTTTCAACGATCTTTCCATCTTTTACGACAAAGCAGAAATCTTTTATGATATTCCCATTTAAGCAGAACGGTCTTGAGGAATATACGATCCCGTTCACGCCGTCCTTTTTCGGAAGCGTGAACACTTCCTCAGTGGGGATATTGGCAGAAAACATCACTCCCTTTGCGGAGGCTTCATCTCCGCCTGCCCAGAAATGGCCTTCCGGCAGTTCTACAAGAAGATCTGTTCCGAGCGAATTAGTATAATGAAGGCTCTTAAAGTCAAAACCGTTCAGCATCTCCACATGTTTCTTGAGTTCCTCAGAGTGCTTTCTCCAGTTAGATACGGCATCTCCCTTATCTGCCCTGCAGGCCTTCAATATCTCTTCCCAAAGTTTTTCCACGGCCTCAGCTTCTTCCAGCTGAGGGAATACTGCCCTTGACCATGCCGCAGTCGGGACCGAGCAGACACACCACTGGAACTCATTGCGCATCTCTCTCTCCCTGAATTTTGCAGAGGCTTTTCCTCTGCTCATCTGAAACCGTTTGATCCTGTCAGGATCAACACCCTTAAGGTTTTCAGGGTTTTCAGAATATATTGTAAGCCATGCTGCTCCCTCTTCGGATATCTTATCGCTGAACATCTCATCCCATGGATCCACTCTGTCAAATACATCGCTGTCTGCATGCAGATACTTAAGCCTTGCAACAGCATCATCATTCCATCTCATGATGACTTCCCTGCACCCTGCCTCATAGGCAGCTTCAGCACACATCCTTGCAAAATCCGCGCATTCCACAGGGCAGTTGATCACAAGCCTCTGCCCCTTCTGAATATTGATCCCTTCCTTTATTATCAATCCGGCATATGCCTGTTTTATGTTATCCATGTCGATCCTCTCTTTGTGTATTTTTATATATGGTACCATATTTACAGTCTGATTGCCTCATTCTTGTATGTCACTTCTTGAAAAAGAGCTGCAAACAGTGTAGATTATCAGCATGAAACGTAAAAGACTTGCAGCTGTTGTTTTTGCTGTATTCATGACTCTGATACTTGCGTTCCCTGTATTTGCCTCGGCTTCCATGTCCGATACATCACCGGGAACATCATCTGATGGCGGAAACGGCATTTTCGATCTGCTGCCCGGCAATAATTCCCTTGGCGTTCCTCTTAATGAGGAGGCTTACTCCGCACTCAGATATGTTGATGTCCGTTTCCCGACTCCATATGAAACTGTTGCAACATTTAAATTTCCTTATTCAGACGAGTTTTTCTCACAGCCGAACAATTATTATTCCCATAAATTTGCCCAGGGATCCCTCGGGCTTGCAGTCTCTGCCTTCCGTTCAAAACTCCTTAATCACAACGATTATTCAAATCTGGCAGCATATTTTACTTCCATAGGTTTTGAAAACATAGAGGCTGAACCTTTTAAACATACTCCTACCGCAAATTCCGTAACCTACGCCATCGCCAGCAAGAAGATAGGCGATCAGACTGTGGTCGCGGCAGTTTGCTGCGGCTCCGGATATGAGGCTGAATGGTCAAGCAACCTTACCATCGGAGACGGCGACCGCCATCAGGGATTTGGCGATGCCGCCCTCAAAGTTGAAAATGCACTTTCCGATTATATCAGCAGGCACGGCATAAGCGGAAGGATAACCCTGTGGACGAGCGGATACAGCCGTGCTGCCGCCATAGCAAATCTTGTTGCTGCAGACATGACCGATTCCGGGCCATTCCAGAAAGTATACTGCTATGCATTCGCAACACCGGCGACCACAAAAGTTGTCAAGAATTATCCCAATATCTTTAATATTGTGGGCAAAAACGATCCTGTCCCTGCCATACCATTTGCTGACTGGGGGTTTGTAAGGAACGGTACAGACCTTTACATACCTTCCCTCCAGATGGATTCAGACTTTTCAGTCAAGGCAGCGGGTCTGAACCGGATCCTTAATGATATCGACGGGAACGATTTCTTCTACAACCCGGAATTCTGTGAACAGTACAGGACCTTCTTTGATTACCTGTTCAATCTGATCCCTGAAAGCTCGGATTATTACTCCAATCTGCAGCCGGGTGTCCTTCGGGTCATGGCGAACAGCAGCGGCAACAATATACTTGCGCTTGTCTCAAGGATCGTAACTTCTTTCACTCCGGAAACAGAGCTGGAGAAGCAGGAACTCAACGATCTTCTTGACTATCTGGAACAGCTCGCCAACCAGTATGTGCTTCAGGGAAACCGTGAACAGATAAAAGCGGGAATGTGGAACCCGGATTTTAACATTACCCAGAACCTCACCATCGAACACGACCCGGACAGATATGTCGCATGGATGTTCCTTAGTGACGATCCGGAGGAGATATTCGGGCAGAATACCAGTTTCCGTGAATTTACCGTTAAAGGCAAAGTCAGACTGCATTTTTATGATGGGAATGGATATGTGGGGACAGTAGAACCCAATGGCAAAAAATCACACGATGACCCTGACGGCGGTCCGGTAAAAGATATCTCCTTAATGCCTGATTTCTATGTCCGTGCAGGAAATGATCAGCTGAACATAGCCATTCCATGTGACACCGATTATGTTATCAGCATGGAGAGTGAAAAAGACCAGACCATAACATATTACGCATCGACACATTCAGTCCATACAGTCAGGTCATACATGTCCAGTATCTACTCCCTTAAGACTGAACCGGGCAAGATGTATTTTCTTTACTTCGGTACTGACGGAACTGTCTGGGGAGATGAGGTAAATACAGATGCAGCCGTTACCGATGCGTTTTCAGGATCGAATCTGTATTCCCCGAGTGTTATACTGCAGCTGCAGAATATCAACTTCCTGCATCTCACGATCTCCCAGATCCTTATCTTTGGCGTGGTACTGATCGTATTTGCTTATTCTGAATTATTAGTGTGCGCAACCCTGGCATTTGTCAGGATAGTCCAGGGATATCAGCGGCGCTCTGTCCCGACGATTATAATGCATTGTATCAATGCTGCTGTTTTTCTCACGATCGAAGTCCTGATATGGTATTTTGTGCCTGCATATCCCATGATCAAGCTGGCAGCGAAGATCATTTCATTCTTATTCATTTTCAGCCTTGCGCTTGTTGCACTATCCGAGCACTTCCACAAAAGGAATCTGTTCATCACTCTCAGCATACTGCTGTTAATGGCCTTATCTTTTATGTTTGAAGACCGGATCATACCTAATATCAGCTGGAATGCCGTGATACTCAAGTCAGCTTTCTATGCCCTGCTCGCCATCGCTGCTTCACTTACATGGCTCGGGCATACGAGACGAAGAGCTTTCAAGATTGCTGAAGTCGAAAAGAAACGATATGAAAAGAAGATGGCCAAGGCTGAAAAAGCCATGCAGAAAGCATATGACAAATCTGAAAAGGCCACGCAGAAGTATCTGGTCAAACAAAGGAAGCTGGCAAAAAAATCTGAAGAAAAGAAACAGGCGTGACCTCAGCGGCCGCGCCTGTTTCGTTTTCAGAACATTTTTATCTGATGATATATGCCGCAACTATCTCGGCAATGTATTCCGTATGCGGATCCCGGTTGCCCATCGGCGCGGAACCGTCCACATCCTGGGGATACATTCCTTTAAAGATCTCATACGGGAGCATTGACGGGTTCTGCCTCTGTGAATACAGGACTCTGCATTCAAGAGTTATGGGATACTCACGTATTCCGGGAGTATTTATGACAAGAGGCTCCTCAAGGGTAAGTCCTGCCTCCTTTACTTTGTCAATGTCTTTTCCGGACTGTGATCCGCAGACCTTATTGATAAGCGGATCCGCTCCTCCGTCAGGGATGCTTACTGTGAATTCCCCGGTCTGATCGATCTGGGGTTTTGTATAACGGTTCTCCCTTACATATACTGTGAAGACCGGTTTGTTCCAGCATCTTCCGATGCCTGCCCATCCTATCACCATTGAATTGAATTTACCTGCTTTGCTGTTCAGCAGGATCCCGCCCTTTCCGAGCGCCTCGGTGATCTTTCCTGCATATTCAAAAATATCGATGTTTTCTTTCATGAGATACCTCCTATTTCTCGTAAAAGAACTCTATCTCCTCTCCTCCGGGACCTGCGCAGAATGCAACCCTGGCCGGCATCTGTCCTTCGCTTCCGAGGATGACATCCTTGGGCTCGACATTGATGCTGTACCCTGCAGCACGCACCTTTTCTATCATCCCGTCAACATCTGCTGTGGCAAAAGCCAGATGGTTGATGGAACCTGTAGTCCCTGCCTTGCGGCCTGAAGCGTAAAGCTCCATGACTGCGTCTCCTGATCTTAACAGTATCGCCCTGCGTTCGCCTTCACCCCAGTGAAGCACTTCCTCAAAACCAAGGATACCGCAGTAAAAGCCAGGCGCCTCTTCATACATTTCTTCATTTTCATATTTGATCGCGACATGATGGAAACCGTTTATCATATTATCTCCTCCGGCTATTTGATGCTTTATTATATCACACGGGGTGATATAATTCATTTATAAAAACCAAAGGAGATGGCCATGCGAACTCTAAAGCTGAATCTTAAACGTACTTTTCTTATCGGTTTTGCATTTTTCGGCATCCTGCTCCTGTGGCAGGTATATGATTCATGGTGCCCGACTTTCCTGACTGACATTTTCGCAGGAAGGATGTACGGGCTCACATCTGCCGAACTGAAAGCCAGCGCGCCGGACAAGATCCTCAATGTCCAGTGGCTTGTCGGTATCATCATGGCATGCGACAACCTCGCTGCCCTGATCCTCCTTCCCATATTCGGAAATCTTTCCGATAAGACCAATACCCGTATCGGTAAAAGAATGCCTTTCATCCTTACAGGAACTTTCGTGTCAGCGATCGCTTTCCCGTTCATACCCCTGTTCTTCCACAACAACAATGTGGCAGGCATGATAGCGATGATGCTCATCGTTCTGATATTCATGATGATGTACAGGAACCCTGCGGTAGCGCTGATGCCTGATATCACACCAAAGCCTCTCAGGGCAAAGGCAAACGGCATCATCAATATCATGGGATACCTTGGTGGCGGAGCTGCAACAGCCCTCGGCATTTTCCTTAAGCTGAGCGACTATATCAATGTTTCCGACAGGGCCGGGAAAATGTGGATCATTGAGATCCCCTTCATCATCGCATCAGTACTCATGGTGATCTCCGCACTCGTTCTCTACTTCTCAATAAAGGAAAACAAGATCAAAGAAGCGATCAGGGAAGATCTCGAAGAGGGCGAGCGTCAGGCAGCCATTGAAAATCCTGTTACTGATGAAGGTCCCATGTCTCCGGCAAACAAGAGAATGCTCCTTGCCATTCTTGGTGCAGAATTTCTCTGGTTCATGGCGGATAACGCAATTGGGACTTATATCGGAAACTATGTCATTTACTACATGAACTCAGCTTCCAGCTCGACCATGATCATGACGATCGTGGGCGGCCTTGCTTCAGCTGTCGGTTTTGCCATCGCCGGTCTTATCGCGGATAAGATCGGAAGGAAGTGGACCATATCCTCCGGACTCATGGTCACATTCATCGCTCTCTTTATAATGATATTTGTCCATCCTACCGGAAATGTTGTAGGTGCTAACGGGGAATTCTCCTTTCCTGCACTGCTCTATGTTATCTGGATCCTTAAAGGCTTCGGCATGGCACTTGTGCACAACTGCTCTTTCCCGATGGTCGTGGAACTCTGTTCTGCAAAGAAGATCGGAAGATTCACGGGATATTATTACGCAGCCAGCATGGCAGCACAGACTGTTACTCCCATACTGCTTGGTTTCATTTTCATGAAGACCGGCGCATGGGGCGCCCTGCCTGTATACTCGACCATACTGATCGCTCTGAGCGCCATAGTCTTCTCACTGCTCGTTAAGAACATAAAAGCAAAAAAAGTTGAGAATGCCAAAGGGCTTGAAGCGCTTGGAGGCGATGACTGATGCGTCAGGGACTGCAGTTTGAAAAAGAACAGTTCTTCCATTTGAACTACGCCCACAGGGGATTGCATGACATCGGTTCAGGCATACCTGAAAATTCCCTTGCCGCCTTCCGCGCAGCGCGTGAAGCGGGATACGGGGCCGAACTGGATGTGCAGCTCTCAAAAGACGGGCAGGTTGTTGTTTTTCATGATGACACACTTGACCGGGTCTGCTCTGTTCACGGAAATGTTTGCGACTTCAGTCTGGCCGAGCTTAAAGAGATGTCTCTTCTGGAGACAGATGAGCGGATACCTCTTTTTACAGAGGTTCTTGATGTTTTCGCAGGTGGCGGTCCGCTGATAGTTGTACTTAAATCCGGGAAACGGAATGCTGAACTCTGCGAAAAGACATATGAGAT
>JAZOAJ010000143.1:0-3193 GCA_045595385.1 Lachnospiraceae bacterium
GTCATCTGCATTTCACTGTCGCTGAATAAATACAGGAATCAGCTTGAAAACGACAACAGGTTCCTTCATATCCTGCTGCAGTCTTATGCTTCAAAATTGGAGTACTCTGTAAGCAGTAACCTGTCCGAGCCGGACCTTGAAACGAAGTTCCTGGTCTATCTGAAGACCATATGTCCGGACGGTGAGATCGATGGTCTTGACCCGGTGGTAATGAAACTCCGCTGCAGCCGGAGACAGCTGCAGCGGGTACTGAAAAAACTCTGCGAAGAAGGTACGATAGAAAAGACAGGCAGAGGAAATTACAGACTTGTTTGATCCTTTGTGTTATAATGCCAGACATGGACTACAAAAATAACGGGACGCTCCGCCTGTTCGCGGCGCATTATAAAAATCACATGGGCCTTTTCCTGCTCGACCTCGGCTGTGCCACCCTGGCATCCCTGATCGAGCTGGTATTTCCTTATGTCTCAAGGATCTGCATACAGCAGCTCCTTCCGAACGGCCTCTTTACGACTTTCTTTACGGTAATGGGAGTCATAATCCTCGCTTATATCCTGAGGACAGTATGCTATTACATCATCACGTTCTGGGGACACAGGCTTGGCTGCTATATCGAGGCAGAGATGCGCGCGGAGCTCTTTGAACATGTGGAGACTTTGAGCTTCAGCTTTTTCAATAAGAACCGAACAGGTGCTCTCATGAGCAGGGTCACGACTGACCTTTTTGACATTTCAGAGCTTGCGCATCACGGACCCGAGGATCTGTTCATCTCATTCCTCACACTCTGCGGCGCATTCGGCATACTGTGCACTATCGAATGGCGTCTTGCCTGCATAGTCTTTGCGGTCATCCCGCTGTTTGTAATATTCACTCTCATAATGAGGACTTCAATGGCAAGGGCCAACATGAAAGTCAAAGCCCGCCTCGCTGAGATCAACAACTCCATCGAGTCAGGTTTTTCAGGCATCCGCACTGCCAAAGCTTTTGCCAATGAGAAGGAAGAGATCCGCAAATTCCGTGTGGCCAACCGTAAACACGTGGAAGCCAAGATCGATTACCACAGGCAGATGGCCATCTTCAGCTCGGGAATGGAATTTGCCCTTTCCATCCTCTCAGTCATCGTCATCACGGCAGGCGGTTACTCCATAATGAAGGGTAGGCTCAACTATGTCGACCTGGTCACATTCAGCCTGTACGTTTCCACTTTCATAACCCCGATCAGGAAAGTAGTGGCGCTCGTTGAGCAATACATGTCGGGAATGGCCGGATTCAGGCGTTTTCTTGAGATCATGCGCACCGACCCCGAGATCACCGACAGCGAAGATGCCGTGATCCTGGAAAATGTCAAAGGCGACATTGAACTCGAGCATGTGGATTTTGCTTACGAGGATACAGAAGAAGCTACATTAAAAGACATTTCATTCCACGTTCCCGCGGGCACGTCATTTGCCCTGGTCGGACCTTCCGGCGGCGGAAAGACCACGATCAGCAACCTGATCCCCAGGTTTTACGATGTGGACAATGGCTCTATCAGGGTCGACGGGATCGACATACGCCATGTGACGCAGCATTCCCTTAGGCTTGCCATAGGCGTCGTCCAGCAGGAAGTGTTCATGTTTGCGGGTACGATCTTTGAAAATATCGCCTACGGAAAAGAAGGCGCATCGCGGGAAGATGTCGTGGCTGCGGCCGTAAAGGCCGAGATCCACGATGAGATCATGCAGATGCCCGACGGCTATGATACTTATATCGGTGAACGCGGCGTCATGCTCTCAGGCGGACAGAGGCAGCGTGTCGGTATCGCCAGGGTCTTCTTAAAGAACCCTCCGGTCATCATACTGGATGAGGCGACCTCTGCCCTGGACAGCGTTACTGAAAGCCGCATACAGCACGCATTTGACGAACTAGCCAAAGACCGCACGTCCATTATCATAGCTCATCGTCTGAGTACGATAAGAAATGCGGACAGAATCGCTGTTGTGGAAAACGGAAGGCTTGTGGAGAGCGGCTCCCATGAAGAGCTCGTCGCGAAGGGCGGCGAGTACGCAAGACTGGTGGAAGCCCAGATGCTATAGGAAGAACCTCATCTGTTCAAATTCCTGGGACTTTTTCAGCTGCGGCATCGCCGCGTTCAGGAAGTCCCTGACCGCCGTGTCGTCAAAGATCCAGTCTTTTATGTCCTTCTCCCCTATCATGAGCGGCATCCTGGGATGAGTTGCGATCATCGATTCATTTGCCGCCGTGGTCAGGATGATGAACCTGTTTTCAAGATCAAACATTTTATAGAAGCCGGCCAGGAAAATGGTCCGGCTTTTTTCCAGCGTAAATACAGCCCGGTTGCGGTCGCTGTCCCATTCGTAAAATGCTCCCGCCGGGATGATGCAGCGTCTTCTCCTGACGCTGTCTTCAAATGTCTTCTTTTCAAGCGCCGTCTCCGCGCGGGCGTTGATGAGGAGCTGCCCCTTATCTCTTCCCGGAAAGCCCCATCTCATCACATCGGGCAGGAGCTTATCCTCTTTTTTGCAGATGACAGGCGCATTCATGGAAGGAAGGATGTCACCGGCTTCAGCCACAGGCACAGTGATCCCCATGACTCTTCTCAGGTCCCCTTCCACTTCCCTGTCAAGGTAGTATCTTCCGCACATGCTCTCAGACCTTAACCTTGCGTCCGGTCACGGCTTCAAAATGATATACCGCTATCCCGAGATCGACCTTTGTGTTGGAGCCTATGCCTTTCACGCGGGCTGTAACTTCCCCGCCGTCCAGTGTAAAGAAGAACTTCTGCTGGTTGACCGCTGTAGGCGCTTTGAGCGCTGCGGCTATTCCCTCTTTGAACCAGTCAGGTCCTCCGTCAAATCCGCTCGGTACAGCAGCAACATCTTCATACTTCTTGCTATGCCTTACTATCCCCTGCGTCTGGCCGATACCAAGTGCGATCACCATGCACAGAGCCTCGCCGGGCGGAAGGATCTTCCTGACATATTTCCTGTTGTAAGTAAGAGCTGTCCAGCAGGTGTTAAGCCCGAGCTGCTGGGCGCGGATCACGACCTTTTCTCCATAATAGCCGCAGCGGAATTCAAAGTCCTCTGTCTTCTTTCCGGCCAGGAGGATATAGTTGTTCACGTTAGTGAATTTCCCGTAATGGGCAAGGCGGGAGTCAAATCCCTCCGGGTCATCAAAACGGACCTGGATG
>JAZOAJ010000144.1:0-4659 GCA_045595385.1 Lachnospiraceae bacterium
GAATTCATGTTATCCCAATAATTTTCGACTAAATAGCGGTTTTTGATAAAAATAGATGACATCAACTTTTTTTGTGTCATCTAAATCTATAATATCAGTAAAAATAGATGACAAGAGTCGGAGGCAGTGTCATTTCCGTCATCTAAAAAATACGAGAACCCATGAAATAGTCGACGATGCCCCCGACTCTAAATTCGACCGTCATCCAAATTGCAGCAAAACCCTCATAATAGTCGACATATGCTACAAACGAGCAACAAAAACATGCTCTTACTGCGCACCCTCCCATCAAAAGAGTGACGCGGGTCACTCTTTTGATGTATAATACATCATCATCAGCAAAAAGGACGCTAACACATGGATTTTAAAGAGATGAGCTTCAAGGAAGTGATCAGACAGATCCTGGAAGTTCAAAAAAACGACAACCTGAAGGACCGGATACTGGGAACATTAGACCTCCATATAGAAAACTGTGACGAAGAGAACCGGACATGGGCTGAGTTCACTTATAAAAAGAGGGAATATCACCTGAACCCCTATAATGGGATCCACGGCGGCATAGCATGTACGATAGCTGACAGCTGCATGGGATTTACCCTTTGCGCTGCAACACAGAAGCTGCCGTCAACTACGGACATTTCGATCAGTTATCTGGAACCCATGACCGCGGATGAATACATTATCCGTGTCGATGTCAAAAAAACAGGTAAAACGCTTGCGGCATGCACTTGTGAAATAAGGGAAAAAGAAACCGGAAAGATCTGTGTAAATGTCATGGGCAAGTTCATTCTGGTAAAGAAAGACATTCTTGCTGACGAAGAAGCCAGCATGATGCTGAAGGAACAGAATGGGCAGGGTTGAATTTGATGACATATTTTTCAGAAGAGAGACGCTCCTGACCGCGGACGATCATGCGGACATCGAATGCAATGACTGCATAGGCTGCGAGAACAGCTGCTGCAGGGAACTCTCTTCAAGCATAACTCTTGACTCGTTTGACATGGCGCTCCTCAAAAAGGGACTGGGCAAGTCATTCGATGAGCTCCTCGCAGAAAAACTGATCGAACTTAAAATGATCAACGGCGCCCCGGTCCCGATACTGGGAAATAAGCCGGATAAAAGCGAATGCGTTTTCTTAAGGGAAGACGGCAGGTGCAGCATCCACCCGTACAGAGCGGGGATCTGCCGCATGTATCCGTTAGCAAGATTGTGGCAGGAAAATGGCAATTTCGCCTACTATCTGCAGCCGGGTGAGTGCACGCATAGGACGACTAAAAGTACGAAGGTTGCCGACTGGCTTGGCTACGAAGACACAGAGGCCTATGAAAAAGAGATAAAAGCCTACCACGCAAGGCTCAAAGAGTATAGAATGAAATATATCGGTGCAAAGACGCCGGAAGAAAAACAAAATATACAGGAAAATTATTTTAATAGGAATTTCAGGGAGGATACGTATGAACTACAGTGAAGTACTTGTAAGTGCACGAGGAGCAATGGGGGCTTTCTGCAAGGCCTGTCCGGAGTGCAATGGCCTTGGCTGCCGCAACGCCATTCCGGGACCGGGCGCAAAGGGCATCGGCGACAGCGCGATCAGAAATTACAATGCCTGGAAGAATATCAGGGTCAACATGGATACGCTTGTTGAGAACGGACCGGTTGACACATCATTCAATCTGTTCGGAAGAGATTTCAAATATCCTTTCTATGCCGGACCGGTTGGAGCGGTAAACCTTCATTACGGAGATAAGTACAACGACGAAGCATATAACAACATACTCGTCAGTGCATGCGCGGCAAACGGCATCGCGGCATTCACAGGAGACGGAACAGACGCAAATGTCATGGTACAGGCGACAAAAGCAATAAAGAACGCAGGCGGCATCGGCATTCCGACAGTAAAACCGTGGAACCTTGACATCATTGCTGAGAAAATGGAACTTGTAAAGGAGAGCGGAGCATTTGCGGTTGCGATGGATGTGGACGCTGCAGGTCTTCCGTTCCTCAAGAACCTTCAGCCGCCGGCAGGAACCAAGAGCGTTGAGGATCTGGCACAGGTCATAGCCCTTGCCCAGAGACCGTTCATAGTCAAGGGAGTCATGACAGTCAAGGGAGCAGAGAAGGCCGTTAAAGCAGGCGCGGCAGGCATCATCGTCTCTAACCATGGAGGACGTGTGCTCGACCAGTGTGCAGCCTCGGCAGACGTACTCGGAGAGATCGCTTCAGCTATCAAAGGTTCAGGCGTGAAGATCTTAGTCGACGGAGGCATCAGGAGCGGAGCAGATGTATTTAAAGCGATCGCACTTGGAGCAGACGGAGTAGTTATCGCAAGGCCGTTTGTAATATCAGTATACGGAGCTGCGGAGGAAGGCGTTAAAGCCTATGTGGACAAGATAGGAGGCGAGCTTGCCGACACCATGCAGATGTGCGGGGCCCACAACCTTTCAGAGATCACTCCGGACATGATAAGAAGATAATAAAAAAGGCTGCCGTCATGCGGCAGCCTTAATTTTTAGTCTTCAGTCATTACCTCTTTGTAGTACTCGGTCAGGTCGGAACGGCCTTTGCGGGTGTAGGAGATGGCTGAACGCGGATGCTGGTTGTACAGGCCGGTAAAGAGATACTGAGTATCATATCCCCAGACAACACCACTTTCCTTGAGCTCGCGGATGTATTTGTCAATGAATCTTACAGCTGGGAAGATCTTGTACTTCGGGTTGTTCAGGAATCCGAGCATGCACTCCATGTAGCAGTTGCCTGCACCGCGGCCCATTCCGGAGTATGTGGCATCTGCCCAGTTTACACCGTCACCGATGGCCTCGATGGTATTTGCAAATGCGAGCTGCTGGTTGTTGTGGGCATGGATACCGAGCGTCTTGCCGTATTTGTCAGCCGCTTCCATGAAGACTGCCGCGAGCCTCTGGAGCTCTTCGGGATACATTGAGCCGTAGCTGTCAACGATGTAGATGACGTCGACAGGTGACTGGCCGATCATGTCAAGGGCGGTAACAACAGATGACTCACGTCCGGTTGAAACAGCCATGATGTTGCATGTGGTCTTGTAGCCTTTCTTGACGGCATCTTCGATCATGTCGATGGCAGCAGGAATTGTGTGCAGGTAAGTTGCGACACGGATGATGTCTATCGGGCTCTCATCCTTCGGGATGATGTCATCGTGATAGTTGCATCTTCCGACATCGGCCATGACAGCTATCTGCATTCTGGGATCCCCCTCACCGACGATAGCTCGGATATCCTCATCCTTGCAGAATTTCCATTTGCCGAACTTGTCCTCATCGAAGAGGTCTTTGTCAGCCTTGTAGCCGAACTCCATGATGTCAACGCCGGCTTTGAGATTGGTTTCATAAAGGGCTTTGGCAAATTCATCGGTAAAATAGAAATCGTTGACAAGCCCGCCATCGCGAAGGGTGGCGTCCAGAAGCTTTATCTCTTTCCTGTAACCCATTAAACTTGATATTTCTTTCATGATACAAAACCCTTTCTTTACTTTATCATAGTGATGTATATTTTAAGAGAATGCCACAATACGGCTGAAAATGCAAGAATTCTTTGAAAAATGGACAGACAGCAGGCCTTTAGGATACTGGGTATCGCGGAAACATCCGACAAACGGATCATAAAGAAAAAGTACCGCACGATCATGCACGTGGTGCATCCGGATGCGCATGCGGGGGGTGGCGGGCAGGCTTATGAATATACTGCTCATGAGATCAACGCAGCATATGAGTTCCTCATGAATACAGCTCAGGAAAATGCGCCTGCTGTCCAAAAACCTTCAAAGAAAAAAGCCTGGAATGCCCCCGAAAATGAATCTGCCTACACAGAGCGCGAGATATACAGTTACGCGGAAGGCGCGGAGGGCATAAAGCACGGGATCTACTGTGTTGCCCGCGGAAGATATGTCCGGATCCCGGATGAAGATCCCAAGATGTTCCTGCTGAGCATATATAATCTGAGCAGATCGCTGCTGGACCCTTTCGGAGATGAAGCAGTGAGCAGATATCAGGCAGAGCTTGCATATCTGCTCATGCAGGAATATACCGATCCGTCACTGGATCTGGAGAAATACCAGATCGATGAAAACATGTATTACATCCCTTCGATGCTGGAGACAGAAGGAAAACGGAACAGACTGAAGGAAGGGGATGCCCTTTATCCGGCGGCCGTTAGAGATCACAGGCTCTACGTAAAGGACATGGCCGGAAGAGAAGTGGGTTACATCTCATTTTCAGATGACATGCTTTACCAGACAGTCGTTCCGCTGTTCGAACAGCGGAACGTTCAGGTGAAGATCCGGGTATCAGGCAGCACATTCGGCAATAACAATGTACGGAAGATCGTGGTCAGGAACTTAGATCTCTGGATCAGATATGAAGTGCGGGGCAGAAGAGAAGTGACGCTCACATTATCTTCCAGGATACGCAAACTCCTTGATGAATGTGCATGTGAAAGATAAATAGTTCCCGATTTGAGAGTGAATTCTCAAATCGGGAACTTGTTATTTGGTTTACCGGCGAAATGTTTCCTGATTTCTTGTTCTCTAGTTAAATCGGGATATCTTTTCAGCTTTTTTAAGCTTTTTATATCCCGATTTTCATTCTCCTGCTTAATTCGGGAACCACTAAAAGGATGGCCATATCC